>CANBTQ010000031.1 GCA_947372425.1 Comamonadaceae bacterium
ACCACATAGAACAGGGCAAACATGGGCACCAGGGCGGCCTGCTGCCAGGTCGGGGCGCCTTCGCCGCGTAGCAATTGCACGGCGGCCACAAACAATGCGTTGTCGGCCAGCGAGCTGAAAAACTGCGCCGACATGATGGTGTAAAAGCCGCGTTTCATGGATCCGGGAATGCCGCACCGGTGTTGCCGGTGCTGTGTGTGTTGTGATGGGGCGCCAAACGTTGTGCGGTTATAGCACGGCGCGCAGTGTCAGAATCGGGGCAGCACAGCCCGTATTCACCCCCATGCCCCGCCCGATACAAGCCACCATCCACACCCAAGCCCTGGCCCATAACCTGAATGTGGCGCGCCGCCATGCACCCGATGCGCGCGTCTGGGCGGTGGTCAAGGCCAACGCCTACGGCCATGGCATTGAACGCGCCTTTGCCGGCCTGCGCGGGGCCGACGGCTTTGCCCTGCTGGACCTGGCCGAGGCGCAGCGCGTGCGCGACCTGGGCTGGCGCGGCCCGGTGCTGCTGCTCGAAGGCGTGTTCGAGCAGCGCGACCTGGAGCTGTGCTCGCGCCTGGACCTGTGGCACACGGTGCATTGCGAGCAGCAGATCGACATGCTGGCCACCCACAAGACCAATGTGCCGCAGCGCGTCTTCCTCAAGATGAACAGCGGCATGAACCGCCTGGGCTTCCGGCCCGCGCAATACCGCAGTGCCTGGACGCGCCTGAACGCTCTGCCGCAGGTGGACGAGATTTCGCACATGACGCACTTCAGCGATGCCGACGGGCCCGCCGGCATCGAACGGCAGATGGCGGTGTTTGAGACCGCCACGCAAGACCTGCCGGGCGAGCGCAGCGTGAGCAACAGCGCCGCCGTGTTGCGCCATGCCGGCGTGCCGGCCGCCAGCGACTGGGTGCGCCCCGGCATTGCCGTCTACGGCAGCGCGCCCGACCATCCCGAGCACACGGCCGCGCACTGGGGTCTGCAGCCCAGCATGACGCTGCAGGCCAAGGTGATTGCGGTGCAAGCGCTGCAGGCCGGCGACAGCGTGGGCTATGGATCCAGCTTCGTGGCAGACCAGCCCATGCGCGTCGGCGTGGTGGCCTGCGGTTATGCGGACGGCTACCCGCGCATCTGTCCCACCGGCACCCCGGTGCTGGTGGACGGCGTGCGCAGCCGCACGCTGGGCCGGGTCAGCATGGACATGCTCAGCGTGGACCTGACGCAGCTGCCGGATGCCGGCCAGGGCAGCACCGTTACCCTGTGGGGCCGTGCACACAATGGCGCGGTCCAGTCGATTGATGAAGTGGCGGCCCTGGCCGGCACCCTGGCCTATGAGCTGATGTGCGCGCTGGCGCCCCGTGTTCCTGTGGGAGTAAGCGAATGAAGACGGTACCGATTCCTGTGGCCCTGCTGGAAGTGGGCAAGCCGCTGCCGGTGGATGTGCTGAGCGGCACCGGCCAGTTGCTGCTGCGCCGCGGCCAGCCGATTGTGTCGGAGCAGCACCGCGACAAGCTGCATGCTTTCCAGGCCTGCACCAGTGCCAGCGACGGCCTGGCCTGGCAACGTGCCTACGAGCGCATGGTGCATGACATGCTGCGCAGCGGGGCGGCGGTGGACGAGGTGGCCAGAGCCTCCATGCCGGCGGAAATCCGCGAGACCGACTATGTGGTGGGCCAGCAGCTCAGCGGCGGCTGGCTGGACCTGCAGGCGGTGTTGCGCGGCATTCTGTACCAGGGCGGGCTGGCCATCAACCCGCTGGCGCGGCTGCACGGGCTGGAAGAAAAGGCCATGGCCTTGTTGCAGGAGGATGTGGACGGCAGCCTGTTTGCCCTGTTCCAGGCCCTGACCGACAACAGCCTGGGCTACAGCGCCACCCATGCCCTGTTGTGCGCCGTGGTCTGCGAGCTCACCGGCATCAAGCTCGGCCTGACGGCGCTGCAGCGCCAGCCGCTGGTGCGGGCCGCGCTCACCATGAACATCGGCATGGCGCGCGAGCAGGACAGCATGGCGCGCCAGAACAAGACCCTGGATGCCCACCAGCGCACCCTGGTCGCAGAGCACCCGCTGCTGGGCGAAGCCATTCTGCGCGGTCTGGGGGTGGACGATCCGCAGCAGCTGGACCTGGTGCGCTGGCACCACGAGCCCGAGTCGGCCCTGGGCCTGCCCGCCACGCAGATGCTGCGCCGTTTGCTGCACCTGGCGGATGTGTTTGTGGCGCGCACCGCGGCCCGGCGCACGCGCTCGGCGCAGTCGCCGGTCAGCGCCGTCAAGAACATGGTGTTCGGTGCCGGTGGCGATGACCTGGGTCTGGGCTCGGCCATGGCACAGGCGGTGGGCTTTTATCCGCCCGGCACCTACGTCAAGCTGGCCAATGGGGAGATCGCGGTGGCGGTGCAGCGCGGCGAGCGGGCCAACACCCCTTGGGTGGTCAGCATTGTCGGCAACGACGCGATTCCGCTGGCCCAATACGTGTGCAAAAGCAGCACCCAGCCGCGCGATGCGATTACCGCTCCGGTCAACTTTGAAAAGATCAAGGTCGTGGTGAACGCCGACAAGGTCCAGAAGGCGCGCGAGCGCATTCCCAAGCCCTGAACCCGCGCTTGCGGCCACCGCGCCTTGGTGTGAATATCTGTGGTTTTATACAGTAACATTCCACCATGGCCAAAGAAAAAACCGTTTACGTCTGCAATGAGTGCGGCGGCACCAGCCCCAAATGGCTGGGCAAATGCCCGGCCTGCAATGCCTGGAACACGCTGATCGAGTCGGTTGCCAGCAACGACGCACCCACCAAAAACCGCTTCGCCTCGCTGGCCAAGACGGCCGAGGTCATCGTGCTGTCCGACATCGAGGCCAGCGATGTCGATCGCACGCCCACCGGCCATGAAGAGCTGGACCGGGTGCTGGGCGGCGGCATGGTCGAAGGGGGTGTGGTGCTGATCGGTGGCGACCCCGGCATCGGCAAGTCCACCCTGCTGCTGCAGGCGTTGGACTCACTGCAGCGCCAGGGCAAATCCACGCTGTATGTGACGGGTGAAGAAAGCGGCGCGCAAGTGGCACTGCGCTCGCGTCGCCTGGGGCTGGACCGCTCGCAGGTGAAAGTGCTGGCCGAAATCCAGCTGGAAAAAATCCTTGCCACGCTCACCGCGCATGCGCCCGACGTGGCTGTGATTGATTCGATTCAGACGGTATATTCCGAGCAGCTCACCAGCGCCCCCGGCTCGGTGGCCCAAGTGCGCGAGTGCGCTGCCCACCTGACGCGCGCCGCCAAGGCCAGCGGCACGGCCATCGTGCTGGTCGGTCATGTGACCAAGGACGGCACCCTGGCCGGCCCGCGCGTGCTGGAGCACATGGTGGACACCGTGCTCTACTTTGAGGGCGACACGCACAGCCAGTTCCGCCTGGTGCGCGCGATTAAAAACCGCTTTGGCGCGGTCAACGAGATTGGCGTTTTCGCCATGACCGAAAAGGGGCTGAAGGGCGTCTCCAACCCCAGCGCCATTTTTCTCAGCCAGCATGCCGAGCCGGTGCCCGGCAGCTGCGTCATGGTCACGCTGGAGGGCACGCGCCCCATGCTGGTGGAGATCCAGGCCCTTGTGGACAGCGGCGGCCCGTCGCCCCGGCGCCTGTCGGTGGGCCTGGACAAGGACCGTCTGGCCATGCTGCTGGCCGTGCTGCACCGCCATGCCGGTGTGGCCTGCATGGATCAGGATGTGTTTGTGAATGCCGTGGGCGGCGTGCGCATCAGCGAGCCGGCGGCCGACCTGGCGGTGCTGCTGTCCATTACCTCGTCCTTGCGTGGCAAGCCGCTGCCCAAAGGCTTTCTGGCCTTTGGCGAGGTGGGCTTGGCCCGCGAGGTGCGCCCCGCGCCGCGCGGCCAGGAGCGGCTGAAAGAAGCCGCCAAACTGGGTTTCAGCATGGCCGTGGTGCCCAAGGCGAATGCGCCCAAGAAGCCGATTGAGGGAATGACCATACACGCCGTAGAGCGCGTGGAAGAGGCCATGGAAGTGGTGCGCGCGCTGACGTAACATGAAGCCATGTCCTGGCTCAACAAACTCCCCAACTCCATCCGCAGCGCCGGCGGGCTGGAGTGGACGCTGTGGCGCAAGTTGCCGCTGATTCTGCTGGTGGGCACGGTGCTGCCGCTGGCTGCTGCCGTGGCCCTGCATCTGCTGGGCGATGCACAGAATGCGGCCGAAGCACGCTGGCTGCAAACCATGGACTATGTGGTGGCCGGTGTGGTGATCTTCCACTGGACGGCGGTGTTCACCATCGCCATTGGTTGCGCGGTGGTGATGCTGATGAAGGGCCCGGGCTATGTGGCCGACGACCCCCTGGAGCTTTCGCACAGCGACAAGCCGCGCACCACGGCGCAGACCGATGCGCCCTAAGCCCCCGGCTTCTGCGCGGGTGCAGGTCGCACCCACCAGGGCAGGCACGGCCGGTGCAGAGCGGTTGGGTACGGGCTTAAGGGGCATTTAATCTGCGCTGTCTACGATAGGCATCTACGGAGGATCCATGTCTCATCTGAAATTTTTCACCCTGGCCGCGCCCCTGGCGCTGGCCCTGCTGACCACTGGCGCTCAGGCGCAGACCACACCGGCCGAGCAGATTGCCGGCTATGTGGCCCAGTCCGGTGTGCCGGCGCAGCCCGCGCACGGGCAGGCGTTTTTCACCAGCAAGCATGGCAAGGACTGGAGCTGCTCCACCTGTCATACCGCCCAACCCACGGTGGACGGCAAGCACGCCAGCACCGGCAAGGTGATTGCGCCCATGGCCCCGGCCTTTCATCCACAGCGTTTTACCGATGCCGCCAAGACCGAGAAGTGGTTCCGCCGCAATTGCAATGACGTGGTCGGGCGCGAATGCAGCCCGGCCGAGAAGGCCGATGTGCTGAGCTGGCTGCTGTCGCTCAAGTCCTGAACCCGGCGTGCCCGGGCACGCGGGAATTTCCCCCCTGTTTGAAAGTTGACGAATGAAAACGAAATGCTACTCCCTGGCCGGTGCCGCCCTGTTGGCCCTGTCGCTGTGCGGTCCGGCCCATGCCGAGCGCGGCTACGCCGTGGCGCCCAACGCGAAGCACCAGCAGGAGTGCTCCTCCTGCCACGTGGCCTACCCGCCCGGCCTGCTGCCGGCCGCTTCCTGGGCCCGCATCATGGGTGGCTTGAACAAGCACTTCGGCACCGATGCATCGCTGGATGTGGCCAGCACCACCGAGATTGCCAGCTGGCTGCAGGCCCATGCCGGCACCGACCGGCGCGGCCGCGAAGAGCCGCCGCAGGACCGCATCAGCAAGTCCAACTGGTTTGTGCGCCAGCATGACGAGGTGTCTTCTTCCACCTTCAAGCGTGCCAGCATCGGCAGCGCTGCCAACTGCTCGGCCTGCCATGCCGGTGCTGCCAAGGGCAACTTCAATGAACACGAGGTTCACATACCCAAATGAGTGATACCCGACTGGAAAAAATCCGCATCTGGGACGCGCCGGTACGCACCTTCCACTGGCTGCTGGCCCTGTGCTTTGCCGGGGCTTATCTGACCTCGGAAGGCGAGGCCTGGCGGCTGGTGCACATCACTTTGGGCTACACGCTGGGCGGCCTGCTGGTGTTCCGCCTGGTCTGGGGCTTTGTGGGCACCCGCTACGCGCGCTTTGGCAACTTTGTGCGCGGCCCGGCGGCGGTGCTGCGTTACCTGCAGTCCATCAAGGCCAGACAGCCCGAGCACCATCTGGGCCACAACCCGGCCGGTGCCGTGGCCATTCTGCTGCTGATGGCCCTGGGCCTGGGCCTGGCGGCCACCGGCTATGCCACCTACAACGACCTCGGCCCGGGCTGGCTGGCCGAGCTGCACGACTTGCTGGGCAACGCCATGCTGCTGGTCGTCATCGGGCATCTGGTGGGCGTGGTCACGGCCAGCCTGCAACACAAGGAAAATCTGGTGCGCGCCATGGTCACCGGCTTCAAGACCGGCCCGGCTGCCCAGGGCATACGCCGCAGCTGGACGGTGCTGGCCGTTGTCATCGTGGTGGCCGTACTGGGCTTCTGGTGGCAGCAATGGCAAGGCGCGCCCCGGGCGGATGCTGCAGACGCGGCACAGACCACCGCAAAATAACCCACCCCGCACCCGTGTGCTTGCCCTCCAGGAACCGATATGCGCATACTGCTTGCTGAAGACGACACCATGCTGGGAGACGGCCTGCGTGCCGGGCTGCGCCAGGCCGGTTTCCAGGTGGACTGGGTGCGCGACGGTGTGGCGGCAGAGCGCGAGATTGGCAGCGGCGTGTATGCCGCCGCCGTGCTCGATCTGGGCCTGCCCCTGAAAGACGGGCTGGAGGTGCTCAAGGCCTTGCGCGGACGCAAGATCGACACACCGATTCTGGTACTGACCGCGCGCGATGCCGTGCCCGACCGGGTCACCGGTCTGGACACCGGTGCCGATGACTATGTGATCAAGCCGGTAGACCTCAATGAGCTGGCGGCGCGCCTGCGTTCGCTGGTGCGCCGGGCCCTGGGCCAGATGCAGGAGCGGCTGTGCTGGGGCGCGGTGGCACTGGACCCGGCCGCGCGCAGCGTCACCTGCAACGGCGAAGCGGTGCAGCTGTCCACCCGCGAATACGACCTGCTGCACGCCCTGATGCGCAACACCGGGCGTGTGCTGTCGCGCGAGCAGCTGGAGCAGCAGATGTACAGCTGGGGCCATGAGGTGGAGAGCAACACGATTGAGGTGCATATCCACCACCTGCGCCGCAAGCTCGGCCCCGAGCTGATCCAGACCGTGCGCGGTGTGGGCTACATCGTGCAACGCGAAGCGTCGGAGCCATGAGCCGCATCCGGCCGCAGACTTCGCTGCAGACCCGTCTGCTGATTCTGGTGCTGGGTTTTGCCACCGCGGTGTGGCTGGGCGCGGCGGTCTTTACCTGGCGCGATGCCCAGCACGAGATTGACGAATTGCTGGACGGCCACCTGGCGCAGGTGGCGGCCCTGTTGCTGGTGCAGGCGGCCGGTGACTACGACGATGTGTATGACACGCCGGTGCTGCACAAATACGCGCCGCATGTGGTGTTTCAGGTGTTTGTGCAGGGCCAGCTCATCACCCGCTCGTCCAATGCCGGGCTGGAGCCCCTGTCCCTGCAGGACGAGGGTTTTGCCACCGTCAGCCGCGAGGACGGGCAGCTCTGGCGCGTGGTCAGCACGCACGACGAGCCCAACGATGTGACGGTGCTGGTGGGCGAAAAAATCGAGGCGCGCCAATCCATTTTGTGGGCCGTGATGCGCAGCTTGCTGGGTCCACTGGTGATTTCGTTGCCGCTGTTCGGCTTGGCATTGTGGTGGTCGGTGCGCCAGGGGCTGGCGCCTATCCGCGACCTGCGTGCGGTGCTGGAACGGCGCCCGCCGCATGCCGCCGACCCGGTGCCGGCCGATGGCATGCCGCGCGAGCTGCAACCCCTGGTGCAGACCCTCAACGGCCTGCTGGAGCGCATAGACCGCATGGTGCAGCTGGAACGCCGCTTTACCGCCGATGCCGCGCACGAATTGCGCACCCCGATTGCTGCCATCCGCGCGCAGGCCCAGGTGGCCATGGGCGCAGCAGACGATGTGGCCGAGCGCACGCATGCACTGCAGACCACGCTGGCCGGCTGTGACCGTGCCAGCCGGCTGGTGGACCAGCTGCTGACGCTGGCCCGGCTCGAAGCCGCATCCGAATCGCAGTTTGCGGCGGTGGATTTGAGCGGCACGGTGCGTCGCGTGGCCGGTGAACTGGCCGGCATCGCACTGGCCCGGCAGCAGGAGCTGACCGTGCAGGCCGACATGCCCTGCGCGGTGGCGGCACATGAAAGCCTGCTGGGCGTTCTGGTGCGCAACCTGGTGGACAACGCGCTGCGATACAGCCCGGCCGGCGCCTGCGTGCAGGTGCAGGTGTCTGCCGATGCGGATGGTGTCTGCCTGCGGGTGCAGGACAGCGGACCGGGCATGGCGGACGACGCCATCGCCCATCTGGGCGAACGCTTCTTTCGGGTACTGGGCAATGAGCAGCCGGGCAGCGGCCTGGGTTGGTCGATTGTGCGGCGCCTGTTGGACGTGTTCGGCGCCACTGTGCAGATCGGCCGCTCGGCTGAGCTGGGCGGTTTGTCGGTGGTCGTGCACTGGCCGGCACCGCCGCCCGGGGCCTGAGTGCCGGACTGGCGCCATCCTTGCACCGGGTTGGCATGGGGCGGCCTTGCGGCCCCGTAAAATCAGGCATTCAGCCCAATCTGCAAAATCAACCAAGGACACCCCATGAGCGCAATGCCCCCCTCCATGTCAGACCGCGACGGAAAAATCTGGATGGACGGCCAGATGGTGGAGTGGCGTGACGCCAAGATCCATGTGCTGACCCACACCCTGCATTACGGCTGTGGTGCCTTCGAGGGTGTGCGCGCCTACAAGGGTGACGACGGCAGCACCGCGATCTTCCGCCTGGAAGAGCACACCACCCGCTTGTTCAACAGCGCCAAGATCCTGCGCATGGTTATCCCCTTCACCAAGGAAGAGGTCAACCAGGCCCAGATCGACGTGATCCGCGCCAACCAGCTCGAATCCGGCTACCTGCGCCCCCTGACCTGGGTGGGTGACAAGAAGCTCGGCGTTTCCACCAAGGGCAACGACATCCACCTGATGGTTGCCGCCTGGCCCTGGGGCGCGTATCTGGGCGAAGAGGGCATGAAGCGCGGCATCCGTGTGAAGATTTCCAGCTACACCCGCCACCACGTCAACATCACCATGACGCAGGCCAAGGCGGTGAGCAACTACACCAACTCGATTCTGGCCAACCGCGAAGCCACCGACGACGGTTACGACGAAGCCGTGCTGCTGGACGCCAGCGGTTTTGTCTCGGAAGGCGCGGGCGAAAACATTTTTGTCATCAAGGACGGTGTGGTCTACACCCCCGACCTGTCGGCGGGTGCGCTCAACGGCATCACCCGCAACACGGTGCTGCATATCTGCAAGGACCTGGGGCTGGAGCTGGTGCAAAAGCGCATCACCCGCGACGAGGTCTATATCAGCGACGAGGTGTTCTTCACCGGCACCGCGGCCGAAGTGACACCCATCCGCGAGATCGACCGCATCGAGATTGGCAGCGGTTCGCGCGGCCCCATCACCGAGAAAATCCAGTCTGCCTTCTTCGACATCGTCAATGGCCGCAACCCCAAGTACGCCCATTGGCTGAGCAAGGTCTGAAGTCCGCCATCGCAACCCGCAGGAAAACCCCATGAACAAATCCCAAGCCCCCGCCATTGAATTGCTGGCCAAAGACCTGAACCACCAGGGTGGCGTGTTTTGCCCCAGCCCGCTGGCAAAGATGGAAACCTGGAACACCCATCCCAAGGTTTATCTGGATGTGGGCCACAGCGGCACGGCCAAGTGCCCGTACTGCGGCACCGTCTACGCCTTGAAGGCGGGTGAACACTTCGCAGGCCATTAAGTAAGTGCCCCCACGGTCGCCCACTGCGTGTGGCTCCCTGCCCCCCAAGGGGGCTAACCCGCCTTGGGGCGGCCCGGCGGCGGGTTGGGTGCCCCCACGGTCGCCCACTGCGTGTGGCTCCCTGCCCCCCAAGGGGGCCAACCCGCCTTGGGGCGGCCCGGCGGCGGGTGGGCTTCTCCGTCCATGAGCGCTTCGCTGGTGGTGGCGCCCCAATGGATCGGGGACGCAGTGATGACCGAGCCGCTGCTGCGTCGCCTGCACGCCCGTGGCGAGCGCATCACGGTGGGTGCCTTGCCCTGGGTGGCGCCGGTGTACCGGGCCATGCCGCAGGTGGCCGAGGTGGTTGTGTTTCCGTTTGCCCACGGCGGCCTGCAGTGGGCGGCCCGGCGGGCTCTGGCCGCATCACTGCGGGGACGCTTTGATGCCGCCTATGTCTGCCCCAACTCCCTCAAGAGCGCACTGATCCCCTGGTGGGCCGGCATCCCGAAGCGCATCGGCTACAGCGGCGAATCCCGCTTGCTGCTGCTCAACCAGCGCCTGCCAAACCCGGCCAAAGGTGCGCGCCCGCCCATGGTGGCGTTTTACTCGGCGCTCAGTGGGGATGCCGACGTGGCGGCCGACCGCCCGGTGTTGCAAATGCCACCGGCGCTGCTCGCCCCCGCATTGCAGGCCCTGGGCCTGGTCGCGCAGGGCTATTACGTGGCGGCACCGGGTGCCGAATACGGCCCGGCCAAGCGCTGGCCGGCCAGCCACTTTGCCGGCCTGGCTGCACAACTGAAACTGCCGGTGGTGTTGCTGGGCTCGGGCAAAGAGTCGGCGTTGTGCGCCGACATCGCGGCCCGGGCGGCGGCCCTGGGGGGGCTGCCGGTGCTGGACCTGTCCGGCCGTACCAGCCTGGACCAGGCGCTGGCCGTGATTGCCGCAGCCAGGGCCATGGTCAGCAACGACTCCGGCCTGATGCATGTGGCGGCCGCCTTCGGAACGCCGCAGGTTGCCGTGTTCGGCTCCTCCAGCCCCTTGCACACGCCGCCCTTGAGCGACAGGGCGCAGGTGGTCTGGTTGAAGAACGATGCGGCCTACCAGCCCCCGCTGGACTGCGCGCCCTGCTTTGCGCGCACGTGCCCGCTGGGCCACACCCGCTGTTTGGTCGATATCACGCCCGAGCGGGTGTTCGCATTTTTGTAGGGTATTTTTTTTCTTGGCCTGGTGAAAGGAGTTTGGACTATGAAAGCGGTATGCAGGAAATTGGGTTTGGCCTTGGCGCTGGGCAGCGCGGCCTGGTGGTCGGTGGCTGCGCAGGCTGCCGATGCGACCAAGGTGCTCAATGTCTACAACTGGTCTGATTACATCGCCGAAGACACCCTCAAGAACTTCGAAAAAGAGACCGGCATCAAGGTCCGTTACGACAACTACGACAACAACGAAATCCTGCACGCCAAGCTGCTGGCCGGCAACACCGGCTACGACATCGTGGTGCCCAGCGCCCACTTTGCCAAGACGCAGATCGAAGGCGGCCTGCTGCAAAAGCTCGACAAGAGCAAGCTCAGCAACTGGGGCAATCTGGACAAGGGCATTCTGGAACAGGTGGCCAAGGTGGACCCGGGCAACCAGTACCTGGTGGATTGGCTCTGGGGTTATGTGACCGTGGGCATCAATGTCGACAAGGTCAAGGCCGCACTGGGCGACTTGCCGTTGCCCGAGAACGCCTGGGATCTGCTGTTTGATGTGCAATACGCCAGCAAACTCAAAAAGTGCGGTGTCAGCGTGCTGGATTCCGCTTCCGAGGTGGTGCCGGTGGCGCTGATGTACACCGGCAAGAACCCCTATAGCAAGGAGGCGTCCGATTACGCGGCGGCGGCCAAGCTGCTCAAGTCCATACGCCCTTTTGTGACCCGCTTCTCCTCATCCGGCTACATCGAGGAAATGGCCAGTGGCGCCACCTGCCTGGTAATGGGTTACTCGGGTGACATCAACATCGCAGCCAGCCGCGCGGCCGCCGCCAAGGGCAAAAAGCCGGTGCTGATCCAGGCCCTGGTGCCCAAGACCGGCTCCATCCTGTTCTTTGACTCCATGGCCATTCCCAAGGACGCCAGGAATGTGGACAACGCCCACCTCTTTATCAACTACATCCTGCGCCCCGAGGTGCACGCCGCACTGACCAACAAGGTGTTCTATGCCAACCCCAATGCCGCTTCAGTCAAGTTGGTGAAGAAGGATGTGGCGGACAACAAGAGCATCTTTCTGGAGCCAGCCGCCATGAAGACCATGGTGGCACCGGATGCCCTGCCGCAGGCCATCCGCAAGGTGCAGACCCGCACCTTCACCAACTTCAAGACCGGCCGTTAAGCGGATTGCCAGGAGGCCTCGTCCGGGGCCTGCGTGCCGCCGCGCCGCTCCTGCCCGCCGGGCGGTAGCGCCGGCACCCTGCCGGTGCGCACCGCGGTTCTTTGCACGCTGTCGCGGTCATTGAGTTTGAAGGTGGCCACCACGCCCACCAGGTCCTGCGCCTGCGCCTTCAGGCTGCTGGCTGCAGCGGCCATCTGCTCGACCAGCGCGGCATTCTGCTGCGTGGTCTGGTCCATCTGGGTGATGGCCTCGCCCACCTGGGCCACACCGGCTGACTGTTCGGAACTGGCGGCGCTGATTTCGCCCATGGTGTCGGTCACGCGGCGTATGCTGCCGACGATTTCGGCCATGGTCTCGCCGGCCTTGTCCACCAGTGCCGTGCCCTGCTCCACACGTTCCACACTGGCGTTGATCAGGTTTTTGATTTCCTTGGCCGCCTCGGCACTGCGCCCGGCCAGGCTGCGCACTTCGGACGCCACCACGGCAAAGCCGCGGCCCTGCTCGCCGGCCCGGGCCGCTTCCACTGCCGCATTCAGTGCCAGTATGTTGGTCTGGAAGGCAATGCCGTCAATCACGCTGATGATGTCGGAAATGCGGCGCGAGGACTCGTTGATGCCCTTCATGGTCTCCACCACCTGGGCCACCACATCGCCACCCGATACCGCCACGCTGGAGGCCTTGTTGGCCAGTGCATTGGCCTGGCGTGCGCTGTCGGCGTTCTGGCTTACCTGGGAGCCCAGCTGCTCCATGGAGGCGGCTGTCTCTTCCAGGGCGCTGGCCTGCTGTTCGGTGCGGGCCGACAGGTCGTGGTTGCCCTGCGCGATTTCGGCGCTGGCGGTGGCGACACTGTCGGAACCCTGGCGCACGTTCACCACAATCGACTTCAGGGTGGCCAGCATATGGTCAAACGCTGCCGCCAGGCTGGCCTTGTTGTTGGAGCCGTTGGAAAAGTCGTGGGTCAGGTCGCCTTCTGCAATCTTGTGTGCCAGGGCCGTGGCTTCGACCAGCTCCATGCCGAGCTGGCCGGTAATGCTGCGCGACACCAGCTGCGTCAGCAGCGCCAGCACCAGGCCGCCGACCACAATGGATACGACGACCCAGAGGCGGGCCGATTTGGCCTCGGTGTCAAACTCCGCATCCAGCGTTTTGGCTTCCTGGCTCAGGAGGTTGCTGAGCTTGGTGTAGGCGTCATCAAAGCGGTCGATTTGCTTGTCAACGGCATCGTCCACGGTGTTCATCTCGCTCTGGGGCACATTTTTGCGCGACAGCTCCAGATAAGGGCCTTCGTACAGTTTGCGGATCTCGCCGAAGGCCGCCTGTGCCTCTTGCAAGAGTGCCTTCTTTTCCGCCGTGTCGGCAGCCTGGCCGGCCATTGCAAACGAGGTTTCAAAATCCTTGTTGATGCCAGCCCACTTGGTCTTTACCTCCTCAAAATTCTGGTTGATAAAGGTGTCGGCGACGACCCGGTAGGCCTGGGCGCCGAGGTTGGAGTCGTGTTTGAGTTGCGCTGCAATGCCGATCTTGGTGACGCCCTGGTCCTGCAACTCGGACAACCGTGTCAACACCGACCAGTTGATAAGGGCCAGGACCAGCATGACAAGGGCGCTGGCACCGACAATCAAATACAAGCGCTGGGCAATCTTGAGGTTTTTCATGGCATTGCGGGGCACTGACGACGCCCAAATCTATAAAAAGCGGACCTTATCATCCCATGTTTTGTAACCTGATGCCTGCGGAACAACGGTGAAATCGGCCACGGGTGTGAACGTGTTATTGAGAGCACACAACCGGAAAAAAAAAGCCACCCGGAGGTGGCTTTGAAAAGTCCCCGGAGGGACGTCGTTGGATTTCTTAGGAAGTCCGCCTTTTGCTTGGCAGATCTTCGTTTTATCGCACTGTGACAGCAGTTAAGATAACTTTAAGGTTTGCTGCAGGCTTTGAACATCCCCCATTCGGGTGAATTCCGGATGCGAACACATTAAAAATCAGCAAATATGATTATTCCGGTGCAAATTGATCAAGCGCATCGCCCTGTATATGCCAATCCGCGGCATGCCGGCCGGCCTCGATGCGCAGCGCATTGGGCTCATCGGTTTGCGCCACCCAGGCCTGTGCCGCCTCGCGGCTGCGTCCGAAGCGCATATGGCGTTCCAGCAGGCGCTGCTGGCGCACGCTGCGGTCCAGATCCAGGTACCAGACTTCATCCAGCACGCCGCGCACCGGGGCCCAGGCCAGGTCTTCCAGCAGCAGGTAATTGCCCTCGGTAATGATCAGCGGCGTGTCCGCCTCGATGGCAATGGCGCCCGCAATGCCCTCTTCGAGCTCGCGGCGGTACTCTGGCGCGTAAATGGTTTCGCCGGGCTGCTGGCCCTGGATGCGGCGCAGCAGGTTGACATAACCCGCCGCATCAAAAGTGTCCGGCGCGCCCTTGCGTGCGGCACGGCCCAGTCGCTGCAGTTCCGAGTTGGCCAGGTGAAAGCCGTCCATGGGGACGATCTGCGCCTGGCTGCCCAGTGCCTGCTGCAGGTTCTGCGCCAGGGTGGACTTGCCGGCGCCGGGGGCGGCTGCAATGCCCAGGATCCTGCGCTGGCCGCTGGCCAGCAAGGCCCGGGCACGCTGCAGCACAGCGGGTGTAAGCCCGGCGCTCATGCGATGCTCCCGCCGGCAACATGGGCCCGCACTTCGGCGCGACTGGGTGGCACGCAGCCACGCCGCTGTACGCAGAGGCTGGCACTGGCCACGGCGTTGTGCAGCAGGCTGTGCGCCTGTGCGCGGTCCACCGCTGCGCTGCCCCAGTCGGCGGGCAGTTGGGCCTCCAGCAGGGTGGTGACCAGCCCGGCCAAAAAGCAGTCACCGGCACCCACCGTGTCCAGCACCACCAGGGCTGCTGTTTCGCGTGCAGAAAACACCTCGCCGTGGCGGGTCAGCAGGCTGGCGCCGGCACCGCCCAGGGTCAGCGCCAGCAGGTGCGCGCTGCACAGACCCAGCAAATGCTGGGCTTTCTCCAGTGCGGTGGCGCCGGGCAGATCCAGATGGTCCAGGTCTTCGTCGCTGACCTTGATGACGTCGGCATATTGCAGGGTGCTCAGCACATGGGCGCGGTAGCGCTTCAGGTCGGGCATCACTGAAGGACGCAAATTGGCATCGATCACCACCGTCTTGCCGGCCTGGCGCTGCGCGGCCAGCCAAGGCAGGTAGGTGCTGGCGTCGTCCGGCGACAGGGCCAGTGCGCCGGTGCAGACGATTTGCAGCGCGGGTGCTGCCTCGCAGGCGCGTGTCAGGCGGGAGGCATCGGTGGCACGGTCGGCAACGCCATCGCGGTAAAACGCGTAGTCCGGGTGGCCGGCCGCGTTCACGCTGACCACCGCCAGCGAGGTCACTTCCACCACCGGCTCGGGGCTGGCCAGGTGTACGCCGTCCTGCTCCAGGCCGGCTGCCAGCAGCCGTCCGAAGCGGTCCCGTGAGAGCGGGTTCAGGTACAGGGTTTCAATACTCTGGCGCGCCAGTGCGCGGCTCAGGTTGTACACCGCGCCACCGATGCAGGGCTCAAAACGCCCATCGGCGTGACCGATCAGATCGATCAATGCCTCACCTGCCGTGGCAACCTGAATGTGTGTATTTTTTTGCACCATATAGGGGTTTTCCATTACTAAAGTAACTTGATTTAATTAGTCCAAAGCGAATATAGTCCAGCCACGCTAGGACGTAAAGCGTAATAACCCAGGGTCTCAAAGCCCTGAAAACTGAAGATCCATTGACCTTTCCATCGAGGAGACCGAGCATGAAAAAATCCACCACCCTGGCACTCACAGCCATCGCCTTTGCCGCTTCTGCTGCAAGTTCTGCATTCGCTGCTGAAACCGTGATCGGCCTGATCACCAAGACCGACAGCAACCCCTTCTTCGTGAAGATGAAGGAAGGCGCTGAAGCCGCTGCCAAGAAGGCCGGCGCCAAACTGCTGAGCGCAGCCGGCAAGCAAGACGGTGACACCGCCAGCCAGATCAGCGCAATGGAAAACATGGTTGGCGCCGGCGCCAAGACCATTCTGATCACCTCTTCCGGCGATGCCATCATCCCCACCATCAAGAAGATCCAGGCCCAAGGCGTGCAAGTCATCGCCCTGGACAGCCCGGTGGACGGCGCTGACGCCCTGTTCGCTACCAACAACTACAAGGCCGGCGAACTGATCGGTGCTTACGCCAAGGCCGCCCTCAAAGGCAAGGCCCCCATCATCGCCACCATGGACCTGTTCCCCGGCCACCCCGTGGGTGCGCAGCGCCACAACGGCTTCCTGGCCGGTTACGGCCTGAAGAGCCTGGACGCCAAGAGCAACGAACTGGCTCAGCCCGCAGAAGTGGTTTGCATGGCTGACAGCTTCGGCGACGCCGCCAAGGGCCAGACCGGCATGGAAAACTGCCTGCAGAAGAACCCCAACATCAACGTGGTGTACGCCATCAACGAACCCGCAGCCGCGGGTGCCTACAAGGCCCTGAAGGCCGCCGGCAAGGAAAAA
This sequence comes from Comamonadaceae bacterium, assembly GCA_947372425.1. GTDB lineage: Bacteria > Pseudomonadota > Gammaproteobacteria > Burkholderiales > Burkholderiaceae_C > Allorhodoferax. The sequence continues at coordinate 16,310 of CANBTQ010000031.1, forward strand.
GACGTGGTCATCCTGGGCGTGGACGGCATGTGCAGCAACGGCGTTCGCAATGTGGAGAAGGGCGTGATCGCTGCTACCAGCATGCAATACCCGCTGAAGATGGCTGCAATGGGTGTGGCCGCTGGCGTGCAGTACGCCAAGGACGGCAAGCGTCAATCCGGTTACACCGACACCGGTGTGGACCTGGTGGCTGCCAAGCCCGTGGCCGGCGTGAAGAGCATCGACACCAAGCAAGCCCTGACACAGTGCTGGGGTGACTGATCGGTGTTGTTTGACGGTCGGTTGAACAACCGCACCTGAGTCTGGGACCTGTCTGGTGCAGGTCCCATTTTTGAAAGCCCCGCAGCGCGGGGCTTTCTTCACCCTCATTCAAGCCCATTCCATGAACTCGCTCAAAGCCAAACTCCCACCCATGGGAACTTTAGGTCCGGCCATAGCCCTGGTGCTGGCCTGCGCCTTCTTCTCGTTCCAGCACGAAAACTTTCTGACGCTGAAGAACTTCTCCCTGATCCTGCAGCAGGTCATGGTGGTGGGCACCATCGCGATCGGCCAGACCCTGATCATCCTGACCGCCGGCATCGACCTGTCCTGCGGCATGGTCATGGCCCTGGGCTCCATCGTGATGACCAAATTCGCTGCCGACTACGGTCTGTCCGCGCCGGTGGCCATCCTCTGCGGCATTGCGGTGACCGCCCTGTTCGGCCTGATCAACGGCCTGCTGGTGACCCGCGTGAAGCTGCCGCCTTTCATTGTGACCCTGGGCACACTGAACATCGCCTTTGCCGTGACGCAGCTCTACTCGCACGCACAAACCATTACCAACATCCCCGACGGCATGAACCTGCTGGGCGAGACCTTTGACTTTGGCGGCGCCCGCGTCGCCTATGGCGTGGTGCTGATGCTGGGCCTGTACATGGCCATCTGGGTCTGGCTGCGCGACACCGCCCAGGGCCGCCACATCTACGCCGTGGGCAACAGCCCCGAGGCCACCCG
>CANBTQ010000032.1 GCA_947372425.1 Comamonadaceae bacterium
GGTCGGCCAGTTTGATCAGGATGACGCGCACATCGCGGGCCATGGCCAGCAGCATCTTGCGGAAGGACTCGGCCTGGTTTTCTTCGCGCGTGTTGAACTGCAGCTTGTCGAGCTTGGTCAGGCCGTCCACCAGTTCGGCTACCGGCGAGCCAAAGCGCTCTATCAGTTCAATCTTGGTGACGCCGCAGTCTTCCAGCGCGTCGTGTAAGAGCGCAGCCATCAGGGCCTGGGCATCGAGCTTCCATTCGGCACACTGGGCGGCAACGGCAATCGGGTGGGTGATATAGGGCTCACCGCTGTTGCGCATCTGGCCCAGGTGGGCCTGGTCGGCAAAGCGGTACGCCATGCGCACCTGCTCGACATCACTGGCAGACAGGTAGTCCAGCTTGGCCGTCAGGCCGGCAAAACTGGCCGATGCGGCGTTCGCCACCGCAGTTTTTGCGGCTGGTAGAGGGGGGGTGGTGGCGTTGCCCATGCGCTAAATGTAGCGCAGCCATGACAAGCCTGCGGCGCTGTGCCAGACAGACGAAAAAAAACACCGCAAGCGGTGTTTTTTGAGGCGTGCGCCAGTGTTCAGAGCGGCACTTTTTTCAGCATTTCGATGCCGACCTTGCCGGCTGCAATTTCGCGCAGGGCGGTCACGCCAGGCTTGTTCTTGCTCTCGATCTTGGGCGTGTGGCCCTGGCTCAGCATGCGCGCACGGTAGGTGGCGGCCAACACGAGCTGGAAGCGATTGGGGATCTTCTCCAGGCAATCTTCAACGGTAATACGGGCCATGAATGTCTCCAGTAACTTAAGGGATGTGCAGCGCTTTGAATGTCTCGGCCCGGGCACGGCGCTGTGCCGAAAACTTGAGCCGCTGGGAGTGAACAATGGCTTTCAGATCGAACAGCGCACGGTCAAACAACTCGTTGATTATAACGAAGTCGAATTTATCGACGTGGACCACCTCGGCCTGGGCATTCTTCATGCGCAGATCGACGATGTCCGGGGCGTCCTCGCCGCGGCGTTCCAGGCGTGAGCGCAGCTCTTCCCAACTGGGTGGCAGGATGAAGATGCAGATGGCGTTGGAGAAGATGTTCTTGATCTGCAGCGCGCCCTGGAAGTCGATTTCCAGAATCACATCGGCACCCTGGCTCATGCGCTCTTCGATCGCCTTCTTGGAGGTGCCATAGCGCTGGTTGTGCACATGGGCCCATTCCACAAAGGCGTCGCCCGCCACCATGGCATCAAACTCACCCGGGGATACAAAAAAGTACTCGCGCCCGTGCTTTTCCTGGCCGCGCGGCGGGCGCGTGGTGTGCGACACCGAGGGCTGCACATGGGAGTCGAGCTCCAGCAGGGCCTTGACCAGGCTGGACTTGCCGGCCCCGCTGGGGGCTGCGACGACAAAGAGGTTACCGGGATAGTCCATGGACATGGCTTGTGCTGCGAGTGGCTAAAGCACCTTATTCTATGTTCTGAACCTGTTCGCGCATCTGCTCGATCAGCACCTTCATGTCGACCGAGATGTGGGTGAGTTCCAGCGCGGTGGACTTGGAGCCCATGGTATTGGCCTCGCGGTGCAGTTCCTGGATCAGGAAGTCCAGGCGTTTGCCCACTTCGCCGCCCTTTTTCAAGAGGCGTTCGATTTCATCCAGGTGCGAGCTCAGGCGGGTGATTTCCTCGGCCACGTCAATGCGGATGGCAAAGGCCGTGGCCTCGGTCAGCGCACGGTCTTGTGCCGCCTCGGGCAGGCTGGCGCCATCGGCCAGGGCCATGGCTTCCTTCCAGCGGTCCAGAAAGCGTTGGCGTTGCTGTTCCACCAGCTGCGGCACCAGCGGCGTGGCCTGTGCGGCCAGGGCGCGCAACTGGGCCAGCCGGTCGCTCAACATGGTGGCGAGGCGGGCGCCCTCGCGCTGGCGTGCGCCCAGCAGTTCCTTGACTACCTTCTCGGCCAGCGGCATGACGGCCTCGCTCCAGTCACGGGTGCCGGATTGTTCGGCAGCGGCAAAGCGCAGCACATCGGCCACGCTCAAGGGATTGGCACTGGGCAGCCAGGCCCTGATGCTGTCCTGCGCACCGTTCAGGCGGTGCAGCAATTTGGGGCTGGGTTCGGTGACGCCGGTGGCGTTGGCGGTTTCGATGGAGGCGCGCACCTCCACCTTGCCGCGCTTGAGCTTGCCGATGATCAGGTCGCGCAGGGTGGGTTCAAACTGGCGCAGGTCTTCGGGCAGACGGAAGGTCAGATCCAGGAAGCGGCTGTTGACGGATCGGATCTCCAACCCCAGTTGGGCCGCGGGGGGGCTCCGGCTGTCGGAATCGGGGAGGGCGTTGGCTGTGCTGTGCTGTGCACTGGCATAGCCAGTCATGCTGTAAACTGGCATTGCGGGTTCTCGGGTCATAAGGGACGGCCTTGAGAATAACCGGAATCAGAACGCAGCTACCAGCCAGTCACTCCAATTCATGTCCAAGGTCAAGCCTTCACCACTACCGCCCGACACCGTCATCGGTGGCTATCGCATTGTTCGCAGGGTGGCAGCCGGAGGCTTCGGGCTGGTGTACCTGGCGCTGGACCCCGAAGGGCAGCAGGTGGCGGTCAAGGAATACCTGCCCTCGTCGCTGGCCACGCGCGCGCCGGGTGAGTTGCTGCCCCAGGTGCAGCCCGAGAAGCTCTCGCTGTACCGGCTGGGCCTGAAGAGTTTTTTTGAAGAAGGCCGCTCGCTTGCGCAGATCTCCCACCCCTCGGTGGTCAGCGTGCTCAACTTCTTCCGTGAAAACGAAACCGTCTACATGGTGATGAACTACCTGGAGGGCGCAGCCCTGCAGGATTTCATCGTCACCGCGCGCGAGCTCAAGCAGACCAAGGTGTTCCGCGAGTCCACCATCCGCTCGCTGTTTGACGAAATCCTGCGCGGACTGCGCATCGTGCACCAGCACAAGATGCTGCACCTGGACATCAAGCCGGCCAACATCTTCATCACCGATGACAACAAGTCGGTGCTGATCGACTTCGGTGCCGCACGCGAAGTGCTGAGCAAGGAAGGCAACTTCATACGCCCCATGTACACGCCCGGCTTTGCCGCGCCCGAGATGTACCGGCGCGATGCCTCCATGGGCCCCTGGACCGACATCTACGCCATAGGCGCCTGCATGTATGCCTGCATGCAGGGTTACCCGCCCAACGAGGCGCCGCAGCGCCAGGAAAAAGACCGCATCGCGATTGCCCTGGCCCGCCTGCGCGGCGTCTACTCCGACAACCTGATCGAGGTGGTGGAGTGGTGCATGTCGCTGGACCCGCTGTCCAGGCCGCAGTCGGTGTTCGCCCTGCAAAAAGAGCTGAGCCGTGAAGGCGAGCGCCGCTACACCAAGCTCAGCGTGGCCGAAAAAGTACGCATGCAGTTTGACAACATGGTGGCCGAAAACAAAAAACCTGCCCCCGCAGCGGCGGCCAAACCCAAATGAAGTTTTCCGTATTCCAGATCAGCCGCAAAGGCGGGCGCGAGAAGAACGAAGACCGCATGGGCTATTGCTATACCAACAGCTCGGCCCTGTTCCTGCTGGCCGATGGCATGGGCGGGCACCCGGATGGTGAAGTGGCAGCCCAGATCGCCTTGCAGACCATTTCGGCCCTGTACCAGAAGGAAGCCAAGCCCGAGCTGCCGGACGTCAAGGGATTTTTCAACACCGCCATCATGGCCGCGCACCGGCAGATCCTGCGCTATGCGGCCGACGGCGGCCTGAACGACACGCCGCGCACCACGCTGGTGGCAGCAGTAGTGCAGGGTGGCGTGGCGCATTGGGCGCACTGCGGTGACTCGCGCCTGTATTTTGTGCGTGCCGGTGAAATGCTGGCCCGCACCCGCGACCATTCCTATCTGGAGCAGCGCCGCGATGCGCGCCGCTTGCCCGAACTGCCCGAGGGCATGAACCGCAATGTGCTGTTCACCTGCCTGGGCTCGCCCACGCGGCCGGTGTTCGACGTGACCGGCCCGGTGCCGCTGCAGCAGGGTGACAAGATGCTGCTGTGCTCCGACGGCCTGTGGGGCAGCCTGGATGATGTGGACATCGTGTACCACCTGGGCCAGAAGGCCGTGTCGGTCGCTGCGCCCGAGCTGGTGGAGCGGGCCCTGCTCAAGGCCGGGCCGACCAGCGACAACGTGACCCTGGTGTCCATGGAGTGGGAAACGCCGGATGTGTTCGAGTCCACGCGGGGCAGCGTTTCCACCGAGCACATGGACAACGAGGTCTTTGCCTCCACCGTGCAGGGCACCTGGCTCGACTCCAGCGCAGATGACCTGGACGATGCGGCCATTGAACGCTCGATTGCCGAAATCAACGCCGCCATCCGCCGCACCGCTGCCCGCAAGTCCTAGCCGTCTGCGGCGTCCCGTTTTTTACTGAGAGACATTCATGACTGCTTTCACACGCACGCAAAACCGCGCGCCCGATGCCCTGCGCCCCGTCACCATCACGCGCGGCTACACCGTGCATGCCGAAGGCTCGGTGCTGATTGAGTTTGGCGCCACCAAGGTGCTGTGCACCGCATCGGTCGAAGAGCGCGTGCCGCCGCACAAACGTGGCAGCGGTGAAGGCTGGGTCACGGCCGAATACGGCATGCTGCCGCGCGCCACCCACACCCGCAGCGACCGCGAGGCCGCGCGCGGCAAGCAAAGCGGCCGTACCCAGGAAATCCAGCGCCTGATCGGGCGCTCGCTGCGCGCCGTGTTTGACCTCAAGCGCTTGGGCGAGCGCACCATCCAGCTCGACTGCGATGTGCTGCAGGCCGATGGCGGCACCCGCACCGCGGCCATCACCGGCGCCTTTGTCGCGGCACAGGACGCGGTGAATGGCCTGCTGGCCGCCGGCAAGATCACGCAAAGCCCGATCACCGCGCCAGTAGCCGCCATTTCGGTTGGCATCGTGCAGGGCACACCGCTGCTGGATCTGGAATACGTGGAAGACTCGGCCTGCGACACCGACATGAATGTGGTGATGACCGGCGTCAGCCACTTTGTCGAAGTGCAGGGTACCGCCGAGGGCGTGGCCTTTAGCCGCGCCGAAATGACAGCCCTGCTCGACCTGGCCGAAAAAGGCATTACCGAGCTGATGGCCCTGCAACAGCAGGCGTTGGCCGCTTGAGCCTGACGCACCCCATGAAGATTGTTCTGGCCTCCAACAACAAGGGCAAACTGGCCGAGCTGCAAGCCCTGTTCGGCCCCTTGGGCTGCACCCTGATTGCGCAAAGCGAACTCGGCGTGCCCGAGGCGCCCGAGCCCTACAAGACCTTTGTCGAGAATGCCCTGGCCAAGGCGCGCAATGCGGCCCAGCACACCGGCCTGCCGGCGCTGGCCGATGACGCCGGCCTGTGCGTGGACGCGTTGGGCGGCGAACCGGGTGTAGACACCGCCTACTACGCCACCCGCTTTGGTTATGCCAAGGGCGATGACAACAACGTCAAAGCCTTGCTGGAGCAGATGCGCGGCGTGGAGAACCGCCGCGCAGCCTTGGTCAGCACCCTGGTGGCCGTGCGCTTTGTGCAGGACCCCGAGCCGCTGATTGCCATGGGCCGCGCCGCCGGGCTGTTGACGCAGGAGCCTGTCGGCAGCAACGGTTTCGGCTTTGACCCGGTGATGTGGATTCCCGAATTCGGCCAGACCTTTGCGCAGTTGCCCACCGAAGTGAAGAACGCCAACAGCCACCGCGGCCGCGCCGCCCAGGCGATGGTCGCGCTGATGCGCGAGCGCTGGTTGCCCGGTCAACCGGTCTAAGGTCGTGTCCGTCATCCCCATTACGCCGGTTGCCGAGGTCCAGGAGCCCGCGGTGCAGCACGACATCCAGCACTACCTGCGCCCGGGCAGTCTGCAGTTTGCCGCGCTGCCGCCCCTAAGCCTGTACCTGCACCTGCCCTGGTGCCTGAAGAAGTGCCCGTATTGCGATTTCAATTCGCATGCGGCGCCCAGCGGCACCCTGCCCGAGCAGCAGTACATTGCTGCCCTGGTGGCCGACCTGGACGCGTCCCTGCCGCTGATCTGGGGCCGCCCGGTGCACAGCATTTTTATAGGCGGCGGCACGCCCAGCCTGTTTTCGCCGGCCTCGATAGACCGCCTGCTGGGCGACATCCGCGCCCGCCTGCGGCTGGAGCCCGATTGCGAGATCACGCTGGAGGCCAACCCCGGCACCTTCGAAAAAGACCGCTTCCGCGCCTTCCGCCAGGCCGGTGTCACGCGCCTGTCGATCGGCGTGCAGAGCTTTAACGACGAGCACCTCCGGGCACTGGGCCGCGTGCATGACGGCGCCCAGGCGCTGGCCGCCGTGGAAGAGGCAGCCGCATCCTTTGACACCTTCAACCTGGACATCATGTACGCGCTGCCCGGCCAGACCATGCAGCAGCTGGAGCAGGACATGGCAACGGCCCTGCAGTTCAGGCCGCCACACATCTCGATCTACCACCTAACCATCGAGCCCAACACCGTGTTTGCCAAGTTCCCGCCGGTGATCCCCGAGGACGACGATGCCTACGCCATGCTGGACCGCATCACCGAGCTGACCGAGGGCGCCGGCCTGGGCCGCTACGAGGTCTCGGCCTACGCGCGCGACGGCCACCGCTGCTGGCACAACCTGAACTACTGGCAGTTTGGCGACTACCTGGGCCTGGGGGCAGGCGCCCACAGCAAGCTCACCTTTGCGCACCGCGTGGTGCGCCAGGTGCGTTTCCGCGAGCCGGCGCGCTACATGGCGCAGGCTGTTGCGGGCAACGCGATGGCGCAGGAAGAGGAAGTGGCGCGCCAGGACCTGGCCTTTGAGTACATGCTAAACGCCCTGCGTTTGCGCCACGGTTTTAGCTTGCGCGACTTTGGTGAGCGCACCGGCTTGCCGATCACGGCGATTCAGGCTGCCTTGGATCAGGCCGAGCAGAAGGGCCTGATCGAGCGTGACTTTGCACGCGTGCGCCCCACCGTGCGCGGCTTCGATTTCCTGAGTGACTTGCAGTCCCTTTTCCTGTCCAATACCGACTGAGTGAAGGCCCGGGGCTCCGGGCCGGCAGCGGTCGCACAAGGGGGCAACTATGTTCTCGGTATACGGCAGAGCGGGGCGCCTGTTCCGCGGGTCCATGGAAGACCTGCGCAAGATCGGGCCGCTGTCCGCACCGGGGCGCGTGCAGCGGGTGGTGGGCGTGGGGCGCGATGCCTTCGACGGTCTGATCTCGCGCATGGCCGATGCCAGCCAGGCCGCCGGGCATGGCCATGCCCCCGTGCCCGACGCGCTGCACCGTGATGCGGTGGCGGCCTATGCACAAACGGTTGCCATCCAGCCGCCACGCCATCCGCTGGTGCTGGTGCGCGACATCATGAACCCGGGCGCCATCACCTTGCCGGTGGACTGCAGTGTCACCCAGGCCTGGAGCCTGCTGGCCCAGCACCAGCTGGGCCCGGCGCCGTTGGTGGATGCCCAGGACATTCTGGTCGGCCTGTTGACGCGCGGTGATCTGATGCGCCTGGACCGCATGCCCGGCCCTGGCACCCATGCCCTGGCCTGGCAGGCCTGGCTGGCGCAGCGCATTACCGACCTGATGTGGACCCCCGTGCCCAGCGTGGCGCCCGACACCGATATCCGCCGGCTGGCACGGGTGCTGCTGGACACCGGCCTGCCCGGCTTGCCGGTGGTGGATGAGCAGGGCCGGGTCAGCGCCTTTGTCTCGCGCACCGACATCCTGCGCGCCGTGGTGGCCGATCCGCCGCTGGATTTGTGGACCTGAGCATTGCGCCGCTAGCGCGCCAGGCCCTGGGCCCAGCGGCTGTAGATGTGGCTGGCAATCGCCTGGCTGCGTGCCATGTGTTGGTCGAGATGGGCCAGCATGCTTGCTGCATCCTGTGCCGCCGGTGAGGCACAGCGCCGTACTTCCTCTGCCCCCAACTTCAGCCAGAGCCGCAGCTTCTCGGAATCGACCTCGCAGTGGAACTGCATGGCCAGGTGGCGTTCGTCCACGACATAAGCCTGGTTGGCGCAATAGTCGCCGCGCAAGAGTGGCGTGGCGCCGGCCGGAATGCCGAAGGACTCGCCATGCCACTGGAACAGCTGCAGCGGCCCATCGCCAAACCAGTCCTGCGCGTGCGGATGCAGGGGGTGCAGCACACTCCAGCCGATTTCGGTATGGTCCGCGGCCTGCACCGTGGCGCCCAGCGCCCGGCTCAACAACTGGCCGCCCAGGCAGTGACCGATCACCGGGATGCGCAGGCCCACGGCCTGGCGCAGCTGATCGAGCAGGCCCGGGTAGTAGGGCAGGGCGTCGTTGGCGCTCTGGGGCCCACCCAGCACGCACAGGCCGCTGAAGTCCTGCACACCAGTGGGCAGCGCGGCACCGTCGTACAAGGCAAACACCTGGAAGGGAATGGCCTCGCGCGTCAGCCAGGTGGCAAAAAAGGCCGGGCCATCGTGGCGGTCGTTCTGGAAGATGGCAACAGGCTTCATCGTGCGGGCACAGGCATGCCCCTGGCTCAGTTGGTAAAGGCGTTGAACGGGCCGGTCAGTGCACCGGCTCCGCTGCCCACCGTCTTGCCTTCGATCACGGTGTAGACACTGCGGCCAAAAAAGAAAGGCAGGCCCCAGTCAAAAGCCGAACCACCAAAACTGCCACCCAGGTTGCTGAAGGCGAAGTTGCCGCTGGCGGCGCCACCGGGTGTGAACAGGTTGTCGGCGTTGGCAATGGCGAAGTCGACATTGACGTTGCCGCCGGTGCCGCCGAGTTGAATGGTGGCCCGCAACGGGGTGGTCGTGCCCGGGCAATAAAAACCGGCCGCCAGTGCGCTGCACGGGCTGGCCGCCAGCGCGCTGTCATCAAAGTACAGCCCGTTGGAGCCGCTGTCCAGAATGCTGGCGGCCAGGCTGTTGCTGCCATAGAGCGTGGTGAATTGTCCGAGTCTGCTGACCCGCAGCACATTGGCACTGCCCAAGGAGTTGTTGGTCTGGGTGCCCACGCCGAAGATCAGGTAGCCCGATGCGCTGCCCACACCCTGCGCGCCTATGGCCGGCAGTTGCACGATGACGCCGTTGGTGTTGCTGCTGGCAAAGCGGCTGACCGGGTTTTGCACCTGCTGCAGGGCGGTGGGGTAGTTGGGAATCTTGAGCTCGCAGGCGTTGTTGGGGGATGCGCAATTGAAGTAGGTCTGCTTGTCGCTGGCAAACAGGCCCACACCCAGAATGCCATTGGCACTCAGCGCTGCCGTGCCGTTGGGCGGCGCCGCGCTGCGCGTGGCGTTGCTGGTGGACAAGACGGGCGAAGGGCCGCAGGTGCTGAGTCCGGACGGAAAGCTGGTGTCCATCAGCTGCACCGGCACCGAGGCGGCGCGCTCGCCGCCAATGGCGATGTCGGCCAGCTTGATGGAGCCCCAGGCCAGGGTGTTGAGAAACTGGGCGCATTCGCTAATGGTTTTGCTCAGGCCAATCTGGTGCGCAGGCAGTGTCAGGAACGGGGTCACCTGGCTGGCAAACAGGCGCAGGCCGATGGAGCCGGTGTCCACCATCACATGGTCAATGGTCTTGCAGTTGCTGGTACTGCCCGGGGTGCAAACCGTGACGGACACGTAGGGAATGTTCACATTGTTCTGCGGCCCGGACTCTACGGTAATGGCCACCACGTTCGGGTCCGTCAGCTTGGCCGCACTGGCCGGAAAACCCACGCTGGTCGATGGCGTGGTGCTGCTGCTGGAGCCCCCACCCCCACATCCGCCCAGACCCAGCACCAGGCCGGCCAGCAAGCTGGCCAGGGTGCGAGACAGAGCGCAGCGGCGGCGCATTCAGTGGATATCCTGTGCGCTCAGCGTGACAGGCAGCTTGCCGGGCAGCAGGGCGCGGCCAGTAAAGGCGCGCATCATGCCGCCGGACTCCAGCACCAGCGCCGCACTCTGCACGCTGACACCACGCCGTTGTCTGGAGAGGGCGTCCAGGTAGGCCGCAAAGGAGCTGCCCAGCAGACGCTCAAAATCCGGCTGCACCGGCCCCTCCCATCCCACGCCAAACACCTTGCCCGCCGCGTCCACGTACTGCCGCACCGTCACGCCATTGGGCAGCAGTTGGCTGTACACGGTGGCCCCGGCCACGGCGGCCTGCGTCACGCTGGCACCCCAGGCCTGCTGGTCGGCCTGTACCGATGCCAGATCGCCGCCCAGAAAGGCCCAGGCACTGCCGGGCACCAGCAGGGCCAGCAGGGTGGAAGCCAGGCAGGCGCGCATCATTTCACCCACTGGTTGAGTTGAATGATCGGCATCAGCACGGCCAGCACGATCAGCATCACCACCAGACCCATGGCCACAATCAGCAGCGGCTCCAGAATGGTGGCCAGGTGCATGGAGCGGCGTTGCACCTCGGTGCTGAGCTGGCGCGCCACGCGGTCCAGCATGGCGGGCAGCTGGCCGGTCTGTTCGCCCAGGCGGGCAAACATGGACAGCAGGCTGGGAAAGCGTTTTTTCTGCGCCAGGGCAGCGGCCAGCGGCGCGCCCTCGCGCACCAGCACCAGCGCATCCAGCGCGTCGCGCTTGAGGGCCTGGTTGCTCAGGGTCTGGGCCGCAGCCTGCAGGGCCTGCAGGATAGGCACGCCGGCGGCGGTCAGCATGGACAGGGTGCCGGCAAAGCGTGCGGCGTTGTAGCCGCGTGCCAGCCGGCCCACCACCGGCAGGTTCAGCCAGGCGGCATCCCAGCGCTCGCGAAAGGCGGCGTTTTTCAGCATTTGCCAGAGCAGGGCGGCGCCGGCCAGCAGCAGCAGCGCCACCAGCCAGCCATAGCCGCGCACAAAGTCGCTGATGGCCATCATGGCCACGGTGAGGAAGGGCAGGGCATGCTTGCTGCCGGCAAACACATGGGCCACCTGTGGCACCACATAGCCCACCAGAAACAACACGATCACCACCGCCACGGCGGACACGATGGCCGGGTACAGGGCCGCACCAATCAGTTTGGAGCGCAGTGCCTGGCGGTCTTCCAGGTCATCGGCCAGGCGCACCAGCACCAGGGCCAGGTGGCCGCTTTGCTCACCCGCGCCCACCACCGCCACATAGATGTCGGCAAATTCGCGCGGATGCTGCTCCAGCGCCTTGGCAAAGCTGGTGCCACCGTTGACCGAGGCACGCAGGGCCGCATTGAGGTTGCGTTGCGCCTCGCCATCGGACTCTTCGGCCAGCGAGCCCAGCGCCTGCTCCAGCGGCAGGCCGGACGACACCAGCTCGGCCAGCTGACGCGTCCAGATGGCCAGTGCGGTGCTGTTGAAGGTGCGGGCCTGCCAGAGCACGCCACTGCCTGGCTGATCGGTGAGGGCACGACCGGCCAGCACCTGCACGGTCAACGGAATAAAGGATTGGGCACGCAACTGGGTGCGGGCTGATTTGGCGCTGTCGGCCTCCAGCGTGCCCTTGCGGGTCTGCCCCTGGTCGTCCAGTGCGGTAAAAGAATAGGCGGGCATGCGGCTACCTTATCACGAAGATTGCCCCCAGCGCAGAGCCGGAAATGCCCGCGGAGTGCGGGGCCGTCCCGAACTCAGTGAGAATGTGCCATGCCCGCTGCTTCCACGCCCCGCTTTGCCGCTGTCGATTGCCTGCGCGGCCTGGCCATGCTGTGGATGACCGGGTTTCACTTCTGTTTCGACCTGCAGCACTTCGGCTACCTGCAGGCCAACTTCTATGGCGATCCGTTCTGGACGCTGCAGCGCGCAGCCATCGTCACCCTGTTTGTGTTCTGTGCCGGCCTGGGCCAGGCCATTGCCGTGCAACAAGGTCAGGGCTGGGGCCGCTTTGGCAAGCGCTGGGCGCAGATTGCCGGCTGTGCGCTGCTGGTCAGTGCGGGCTCGTGGTTCATGTTTCCGCAAAGCTACATCTATTTCGGCATCCTGCATGGCATGGCGCTGATGCTGCTGCTGGCGCGCGCCATGGCCGGCGCGGGCCGCCTGCTGTGGCCGCTGGCACTGCTGGCCCTGGCCCTGCCCTGGCTGGCCGCCTGGTGCCACAGCCTGTGGCCGGCGCTGGACTTTCTCAATGCGCGCGCCTTCAACTGGCTGGGTCTGATCAGCCGCAAGCCGATCACCGAAGACTATGCGCCGCTGTTTCCGTGGCTGGGCGTGATGCTGCTGGGGCTGGCCGGCGGGCAATGGCTGCTGCGCCAGCGGGCGGTGGCATTGCAAGCCGCCAGCGCGGCTGCCATGGCCCATGCACCCTTGCGCGGCCTGGCGTTTTTGGGCCGCTGGAGTCTGAGCTACTACATGCTGCACCAGCCGGTGCTGATCGGAGTGTTCAGCCTGCTGGCGTTGCTGCGCTGAGGCCAGGCCACTGCGGGCACCCGGCCCGCATTGCCGGCGGCTGCACGCCGCGGCAACCGCAGCCTATTGCACCGGATCTTTCTCCAGCAGCGGATCGATAAAGACCGCCGCCTGGCGCACATAGCGGGCCGTCAGGTGGCCCGCATCCACGTAGAGAAAATTCTGGTCCACATCGACGGCAGGGCAGGTGCCTGCCCCGCACAGCGTGTTCACCGGACTCACCAGCGTGGCGTGCGTCTCCAGTGCGACCTTGCGCAGCACGGCGTCCACGTCCGCAAAACGCGCGTTGTAGCCGGCCACCGTGGAGACGCGGGGCTGCAGTGCGATGGTGCCGCCGGCCAGCGAGAGGCCGCGGGAAATCTGCGCATCCGGTGCCAGGTTGTCCGGGTCGGCCGGGATATTGCGAAACACAAACAGGCGCTTGCCCTGTGCCAGCGTGTTCAGGAACTGGCTGAGCTTGGCCCGGTTGGCAGGCTCTGCCAGCAGCTTTTCGTACTTGATCCAGGCCACCACCAGCACCACCCGGGTCAAGCTGGCGTCCCGGGCCAGGGTGAACAATTCGTCAAGCTGGGTCTCGCAACCCTGACCGGAAAAAACGGCGTTCAGGATGTCGCAGTTCTTCTGGATGGGAACCAGCAGCACGCCCAGCGTGCTGTCCGGCGATGCCGCCAGCTTGTATTCGATGCGCGCGCCGTATTGCTCCATGTTGGAGTCGCCCAGGAACAGGACTTTTTCAGCGCTGGCCTGGCTGGCACGGCGCAGGGCGTAGATGCGGTCGGTTGGCAAGGCAACAAAACCGGCAGGGGGAAATTTCCAGTCTTTCTTGGCGGTTTCCAGTTTGACGACCAGCGCGTTGGACTCCACCTGCCAGGGAAGGTGTTCGCCAGCCGTCAGCAGGCCCATGCCAAAAAAGGCCGCCAGCGGCAGGCAGAGCACGGTGAGCTTCGTGCCGTTGCCTGCCGGCCAGTGCTTGAAGGGCGTCTCCACCCAGCGGTTGGTGGCCCAGGCCAGCGCAAAGCTGGCCGCAAACAACGCGCCCTGTATTGCCGGTGCGGGTGTTGCATTGCACAGGATGCGCCCGAAGGACAGCAACGGCCAGTGCCACAGGTAAAGCGGGTAGCTGATCAGGCCGATGGCCACCAGTGGCCGGCTGGACAGCAGGGTGCGGTTCACCAGTGCCCGCGGCCCGGCCAGAATCACCAGGCACGCGCCGGTCACCGGGATGGCGGCCCACCAGCCGGGATACAACTCGTTGCGCGTAAACGCGAAGACCGACAGAAAGATCAGCACAAAGCCCAGCACCGATGCCGCACTGGCAAGCCGCAGCCGGGCCTGCGGATGGACGCGCAGACCGCTCAGCAGGGCCGCCGGCCGCAGCACGTGGAGGTAGGCCAGCAACCCCCCTGCCAACAGCTCCCAGAACCGGGTGTGGGGTGCGAAATAGGCCATGTCCGTGCTGGTGCGGATCTGGATCACGTTGAGCGCAAAGGATGCAACCGTCACCCCCCCCAGCGCCCAGCCCATTGCACTTTTGCGTGCCGCCCAGGCCAGCCACAGCAAGACCGGGTAGACAAAGTAAAACTGCTCTTCCACCGACAGGGACCACAGGTGCATCAGCGGCTTGAGCTGGGACTGCAGATCGAAATAGCCCGACTCCTGCAGCAGCAACAGGTTCTCCGCGTAGCCGGCACCGGCGGCCAGGTGGCGGCCGAACTGTTGGTATTCCCGGGGAAACAGCGCCAGCCACGCGAAGCCATAGCTGCAGGCCAGCACCAGCAGCAGCGCGGGAAAGAGGCGCTTGGCCCGGCGGGCGTAAAAGTCCAGCAAGCCCAAGCGGCCGGACTGCAGGCCGCGCAGCAGGATGGTGGAGATCAGGTAACCCGAGATGACAAAAAAGATGTCCACCCCCACAAAGCCGCTGCGCATGATTTCCGGAAAGGCGTGGAACAGCACCACCGGCAGGATGGCCAGGGCGCGCAGGCCGTCGATATCGGGCCGGTAGTCCGGATGCAAGCTCGGGCTTGCCGTGTTCTGCAAGGTCACGGGGAAGGGGCTGGGGTTTGGCAGTTGCCGCGCTAATCCCGCGTCACCCGCAGCAACTCTTCCGGCGAGGTCACGCCGCTTTGCACCAGACGCGCGCCGTCGTCGCGCATCAGCACCATGCCGGCATTCAGGGCGGCCTGACGCAGTTCGGCGTCTGATGCGCGCTGGTGGATCAGGGCACGTTGCCGGTCGTCGGTCACCAGCAGTTCAAAAATGCCGGTGCGGCCCTGGTAGCCGGTTTGCGAGCATTCGGCGCAGCCCTTGCCCTGGCAATGCGGACAGAGCTTGCGCACCAGACGCTGGGCCAGCACGCCGAGCAGGCTGGAGCTCAGTAAAAAAGGCTCCACGCCCATGTCGATCAGGCGCGTCACAGCGCTGGCGGCGTCATTGGTGTGCAGGGTGGCCAGCACCAGGTGGCCGGTGAGAGACGCCTGGATGGCGATGTGGGCGGTCTCGAAGTCGCGGATTTCGCCGATCATGATCACGTCCGGGTCCTGCCGCAGGATGGCGCGCAAGGCCTTGGCAAAGGTGAGGTCGATCTTGGCGTTGACCTGGGTCTGGCCCACGCCCGCCAGCTCGTACTCGATCGGGTCTTCCACCGTCATGATGTTGCTGCTGCCGGCGTCCAGGCGGCTCAGGGCGGCGTACAGCGTGGTGGTCTTGCCGGAACCCGTGGGGCCGGTGACCAGAATGATGCCGTGCGGTTGGGCGATCAGGTCTTCCATGCGCTGCAGGATGTCGCCCTGCATGCCCACCGCTTCCAGATTCAGCGCACCCTGGCTTTTGTCCAGCAGACGCAGCACGGCGCGCTCGCCATGCGCACTGGGCAGGGTGGACACGCGCACGTCCATGGCACGGGTGCCTATGCGCAGCGAGATGCGCCCGTCCTGCGGCAGGCGCCGCTCGGAGATGTCGAGCTGGGCCATGATCTTCAGGCGCGAGATCAGCGCGGCGTGCAGGGCCCGATTCGGTTGCACCACCTCGCGCAGCGTGCCGTCGACGCGAAAGCGCACGCTGCTGTGGCGTTCAAAGGGCTCGATGTGGATGTCGCTGGCGCCATCGCGCGCGGCCTGCGTCAGCAGCGCGTTGAGCATGCGGATGATGGGCGCGTCGCCGGCGGTTTCCAGCAGGTCTTCCACGGCCGGCAGTTCCTGCATCATGCGCGTCAGGTCGGCATCGCTCTGCACCTCGCTCACCACCGAGGCGGCGCTGGATTCACCCTGTGCGTAGGCGGCGCTGATGCGCTGCTGCAGCGCGTCGGCACTGAGCACTTCGACCTGCTGCGCATCGTATTTGCGCAGCGTCTCGCTGATGCCGCCCGGGGGCGTCTGGGCGTGCAGCCACAGGGTCAGGGTGTCGCCGTCCTGCTCCAGCAGGATCTGCTGGTTGCGTGCAAAGGCGTAGGGAAGGGGGTAGCGTGCGGCCATGCGGATGCGCTCAGGGGGCTTTGGACGGTGCCGTAGAGGGTGCCAGCAGCGGCGCTGCGGCAGCCGGCGCGCCCTTGGGTGGCACCGCTGGCAGCACGGGCGCTTCGTTGATCGGCATCACGCTGCTGGGCAGGGGCTGCGCGCCTTGCTGCACACCGCGGATCTGCTCGTAGCGGCTCAGCGACAGGGCATCGCTGCCGCTGGCATCGCGGATCACCACCGGGCGCAGGAACACCATCAGATTGGTCTTGCTGCGGCTGCGCGATTCGCTGCGGAACAGGGCCCCGAAAAACGGAATGTCGGCCAGGCCGGGCACACGGTCGTTGTTGCCGGAATAGGTGTCCTGCAGCAGCCCGCCCAGCACCACGATGGAGCCGTCATCCACCAGCACATTCGATTCAATCGAACGCTTGTTGGTGATCAGCCCGCTGGCCGAATTGATGCTGGAGGCCTGCACCGTGGACACCTCCTGGAAGATGGCCAGCTTGACGGTGCCGTTCTCGCTGATCTGCGGCTTGATCTTGAGCGTCAGGCCCACGTCCTTGCGTTCGATGGTCTGGAACGGGTTGACCGAGCCGGTGCCGCCGGAATTGGAGTTGGTGTACTGGCCGGTGACAAAGGGCACGTTCTGGCCGATCACGATCTTGGCCTCCTCGTTGTCCAGCGTCAGCAGGTTGGGTGTGGACAGGATGTTGCCGTCGCCATTGGATTCCAGAAAGCGCGCCAGAAAGCCCAGCGTGTAGACGCCGTTGTTCTGTGTGGCCACGCCGATGTTCAGGCCAGTGGCCGGCAGCGTGCCGGTGGCCGCGCCCGTGGCCAGGCCCAGGATGTTCTTGGCGCCGGTGCCGAAATTGGTGCCCAAAAGGCCAATGGCGGAGTCGCCGGCCTTGCCGATGGGGCCCTGCCACTGGATGCCAAATTCAGCCGCGCGGTCGGCGTTGACCTCGGCAATCAGGCTTTCCACAAACACCTGGGCGCGCCGGGCGTCTAGCTGCTCGATCACGGCGCGCAACTGGCGGTACTGCGGATCGGGCGCGGTGATGATGAGCGCGTTGGTCGCCACATCCGCCTGCACCTGGCCGCCACCGGCAGGCTGGGCGG
>CANBTQ010000033.1 GCA_947372425.1 Comamonadaceae bacterium
GACGCGGTGCGCCGCGACTTCACCATCAACGCCATGTACTACGACCCCGAGACGCAAATCGTGGTCGACTACCACCATGGCCTGAAGGACGCCAAGAACCGCACCCTGCGCATGATTGGCGATGCCGCCGTGCGCTACCGCGAAGACCCGGTGCGCATCATCCGCGCCGTGCGCTTTGCCGCCAAGCTCAATGGCCTGGGCTTCACGCTGGACAGCAAGACGGCCGCGCCGCTGATCAAGTCGCAAAGCCTGCTCAACGATGTGCCGCAAAGCCGCTTGTTTGACGAGATGCTCAAGTTGCTGCAGACCGGCCATGCCCTGGCCTCCATCGCCCAGCTCAAGACCCTGGGCATGGCCACCGGCATCTACCCGCTGCTGGACGTGGTGGTGGAGCGCGCCGAGCAACCCTTTGTCAACGCCGCCCTCAAGGACACGGACCGCCGCGTCGGCGAAGGCAAGCCCGTGGCACCCAGCTTTTTGCTGGCCTGCGTGCTCTGGGCCGATGTGCGCGATGGCTGGGCCCGCCGCATGGCACAGGGCCAGCATGGACACCCGGCGCTGCAGGATGCCATCGAAGACGTGTTCAACGCCCGCATTGGCGACGTGTCAGGCCGCGGCCGCCTGGCCGGCGACATGCGCGAAATCTGGCTGATGCAGCCGCGCTTTGACAAGCGCGTTGGCAGCACACCGTTTGGCATGGTCGACCAGCCGCGCTTCCGCGCGGCCTTCGACTTCATGCGCCTGCGCGCCGATGCCGGCGAGATTGAGGAAGTGCTGGCCGACTGGTGGCAGGAATTCAGCCTGGCCGACGACAACCTGCGCCAGGACATGATTGACCAGGTGCGTGCCGAGCAACAGGCCCGGCCCAAGGCACCACGTGTGCACCGCGCCCCGGCGCCTGTGCGCGACAAGCCCGCGCGTGATGCTGCGGCCCCCGCAGACAAGGGTCCTTCCGGTGCGAACCAAGCACCGCCGGATGCCGGTGGCGAGGCCCCGCGCAAGCGCCGTCGCCGCCGTCGTCCGGGTGGTGGTGGCGAAGCATCGCAGGCAGGCGGCTCCGAAGGCTAGTGCAAGCATGCGTGCGCCGGTTTTTGCTTACATCGGCCTGGGCGCCAATCTGGGCGATGCGCGCGCCACGGTGCTGCAGGCCCTGAATGCGATTGCCGATCTGGACGGGCTGGCGCTAACCCGCCAATCCTCGCTGTACGGCAGTGCGCCGGTGGATGCCGGCGGCGATGACTACGTCAATGCCGTGGTGCAGGTGCATACCCGGCTCAAGCCCCACGCGCTGCTGGAACAGCTGCACACGATTGAAGACGCGGCCGGCCGGCGCAGGCCGTTTCGCAATGCCCCGCGCACCCTGGACCTGGACATCCTGCTCTATGACCAGATGGTCTTGAACGACGCCGTGCTGGTGCTGCCGCACCCGCGCATGTGGCTGCGCGCGTTTGTGTTGCGCCCACTGGCCGAGATCGCGCCGGAACTGGTCAGCAAGCAGCAACTGAAGGCCGTGGCCGACCAGCCGGTCTGGGTCTTGTGAAGCGCCTGCCGCCGCTGAATGCGCTCAAGGCCTTTGCCGTGGCCGCGCGGGAGGGCAGTTTCACCCACGCCGGTGAAGTGCTGCACGTTACGCAGGGCGCCATCAGCCGCCAGATCAAACAGCTTGAAACCGCCCTGGGCATAGCCCTGTTCAACCGCGTGCACCAGGCCGTTGAATTGACGCCGGCCGGCAAGGAGCTGGCCGAGACCCTGCAGCGTCTGTTCGGCGAAATGGAAGTGGCGGTAAACCGGGCCTGCGGTCAGCACCGGCCCGAAATGCTGACGGTCAACGTGCCGCCCACCTTTGCCACCCGCTGGCTGGCACCGCGCCTGTCGGACTTCCGGGCCCGCTTTCCCCATATCGACCTGTCCATCACCACCGACCGCATCAGCACCCTGCGCGAGGCCCGTTCACTGGACTGCCTGATTGTGTTTGCCCAGGAGCCCTGGCCGCGTACCGCCTGTGAGCCGGTGATGAAAGAGTGCCATGTCATGGTCAGCAGCCCGGCACTGTGGCGCCGGGGCAAGCCGCCCGCCATTTCGGGGTCCACCCTGCTGCATGTGCTGGACGGTGGCCAGCGTCTGCCGGTTTGGGAGCACTGGGTGGCCCAGCACGGGCCGCAGGAACTGGATGTGCGTCCGGGCCTGAATTTCAGTACCCTGGACCAGGCCATCAGTGCGGCCATTGCCGGTGCCGGCGTGGTGATTGTGGATCAGGCCATGGTGGTACGCGAACTGCAATCGGGTGAACTGATGCGCCACAACGACCTGTGCGTGGAAGGGCCGTTTTCCTACTGGTTTGTGCTGCCCGGCCGCCAGACCACCACGCCGGCACGCGTGCACGATTTCAAGACCTGGTTGCTGGCCAAGGCCCAGGCCTAAGCTGTTTCGGTGCGGCGCGCGCCCAGCACATTGGCCAGCACCGCCAGCACAATCACGCTGCCGCCCATCAGGCTTTGGCGTGCCACCGCTTCTCCAAAAAAGACATAGACCCAGAGCGGTGCCAGCGGGATTTCGATCATGCAGACCAGTGAGGCCAACACCGCCTTGATGCGGCGCACGCCCAGCAGGTACAGGCCAAAGCCCACCCCCACGTTCAAAAAACCGTACAGCCAGAGCCAGACCAGATCGTGCGTGCTGGTGTTGCCAAAGCTGGCAAACGGCGCCATGGCCAGTGCGGCGACAAAAGCGCCCACATAGGTCACCTTCACCATCTCGGCATCGGGAAAGCGCTTGATGCCGATGGTGATCAGCGCAAACAGCAGTGTGGCCATCAGGCTCAGGGCTGCACCCAGCAGGTTGTGCAGCGCGGTCTGGCCCCACACGATCAGGCCCATGCCACCGATCACGGTCACGGTGCACAGTACATCGATGCGACGGATGGCGGTGCGCAGCAGCAGGGCCGAGAGCAGCAGCGTGAGGATGGGAAAGGCGCTGTAGATGAACACCACATCCGCCACCGGCGCAAAAAAGAAGGCGGCAATAAAGCACACCATGGCGCCCGAGCCGGCTACCGACATCCACAGCTCCGGCCCGGTCAGGCGCCAGAGGCTGCGCAGGTCATGGCGCTTGATCAGCAGGGCCTGCACGGCCAGCACCGAAATGCCGCCCAAGGTGGAGCGCCAGAACAGGGTGGTGAACACATCGGTGCTGACGATGCGCGGAAACAGGCCGGCGGTGCTCCAGGAGAGCGCGGCCAGTGCAATCAGCACAATGCCCAGCCCGAGCCGGGCCGGGTTGGTCTGGTTGCTCATGCCCGGCGCAGCAGGGCGCTGCGCATGTCAGGCCGCTTTGCGCTGGGCCAGCACTTCGTCCAGCCAGTCCACGCGCATTTCGGGCACGGCGGTGATGAGCTTCTGGGTGTAGGGGTGCTCGGGGTTGTCAAAGATTTTGTCGGTGGCATCAAAGGCGACAAACTTGCCCTGCAGCATCACGGCTGTGCGGTGGGCAATGCGGTGCACCACGTCCAGATCGTGGGTGATCAAAATGTAGGACAGACCGAGTTCTTTTTGCAGCTTGCGCAGCAGGGTCAAGATCTCTTCGGCCACCAGCGGGTCGAGTGCCGAGGTGGGCTCGTCCAGAATGATCATGTCGGGCTTGGCGGCCAGGGCGCGGGCAATGCAGACGCGCTGCTTTTGCCCACCCGACAGCTGGCCGGGACGGCGCGTCAGGTACTCCAGTGGCAGCTCCACCAGGTTCATCAGTTCACGGGCGCGTTCTTCCACTTCCTTGCGGCCGGAGCCGAAGTAAAACTGCACCGGGCGGCCTATGATTTCCATCAGACTTTGGCGCGGGTTGATGGCCACGTCGGGGATCTGGTAGACCAGCTGTATGCGTTGCTTGAGCTCTTTGCTGCGCTCTTTCAGGCTGCGCGGCAGGGCCTTGCCCTGAAAGATGATTTCGCCGCTTTTGGGTGGCAGCAGTCCGGTGACGATGCGCGCCAGTGTGGACTTGCCGGAACCCGACTCGCCGACCACGGCCACCGTCTCGCCGCGCTTCACATCGAGTGACACGCCCTTGACGACATGGAAGGCGCCGTAATAGGCGTGGCAGTCATTGATGGACAACACGGTTTCCTCGGGCTTGACCGTGCCCTGCGCCGCGCGCTCGCTGGCCGCCGCACCGCGCACCGCTACCAGACGGGCCGTGTAGTCCTGTTTGGCGCTGTGCAGGATTTGCGAAGTCAGGCCTTCTTCGACTTCCTTGCCGTGGCGCAGCACCTTGATGCGGTCGGCCACCTGGGCCACCACGGCCAGGTCATGCGTGATGTAGATCGCAGCGGTGTTGTACTGGTGAATCAGGGACTTCAACAAGATCAGCACTTCAATCTGGGTGGTCACATCCAGTGCCGTGGTGGGCTCGTCCAGAACCAGGATGTCGGGGCGGCAGGACATGGCCATGGCGGCCATGGCGCGCTGCAACTGGCCGCCGGAGGCCTGGTGCGGGTAGCGGGCGCCAAAGTTTTCGGGGTCGGGCAGATCCAGCGCCTTGAACAGCTGGCGTGCCCAGGCTTCGGCCTCGGGGCGGCTCATCAGCTTGTGGATGGTGGGGGCTTCGCAGACCTGGTCCATCAAGGTATGGGCCGGGTTAAAGGCGGCGGTGGCGCTTTGGGCGATGTAGGCAATGCGCTTGCCACGCATGCCGCGGCGGCCATCGGCGTCCAGGGCGCGGATGTTCACGCCGCCAATCAGAATCTCGCCACCGGCAATGTGCACGCCGGCGCGGGCGTAGCACATGCTCGACAGTCCAATGGTCGATTTTCCGGCGCCCGACTCGCCAATCAGGCCCAGCACCTCGCCCCTGTTGACCTTGACATCCACGTTGTCGACGATGGCGTTGCCGGCAATGCTTTCCAGGCGCAGGCCCTTGATTTCCAGAATCAGTTCTTGATCGCTCATGGTGTGGCCCCGCTTAGAGTTCTGCTTGCGCGCCGGAGGGGCGGGCGTCGATGGACAGCATCCAGTCCACCACCAGGTTCACCGAGACGGTGAGCAGGGCAATGGCCGTGGCCGGGTAGATGGGTGCCATCATGCCGAAGTTGATGGCAGCCGCGTTCTCGCGCACCATGCCGCCCAGGTCGGCGTAGGGCGGCTGTATGCCCAGGCCCAGAAAGGACAGACCGGCAATAAACAGAAAGTTGAAGCAGAAGCGCAGGCCAAACTCCGAGATCAGCGGCGCCCAGGCGTTGGGCAGAATCTCGCGGCGTATCACCCACCAGAGTCCCTCGCCACGCAGGCGCGCGGCCTCCACATATTCCATCACCGTCAGGTTCATGCCGAGTGCCCGCGCCAGGCGGAATACGCGCGTCGAGTCCAGCACGGCAATCGTCAGGATCAGCACCGGAATGCTGGAGCCAAACACGCCCAGAATGATGAGCGCAAAGATCAGGCCGGGGATGGACAGCATCACGTCCACCAGGCGCGAGAAGAAGACATCGACCCAGCCGCCCATCACCGCCGAGACAAAGCCCAGCACGATACCGATCAGGAAGGACAACAGGGTAATGGCCAGGGCCACGCCAATGGTCATGCGTGCGCCATACATGATGCGGGTGAGCATGTCGCGCCCGATCTGGTCGGCACCCAGCAGCATCTTGACGGAAGGCTCGTCCCAGGTGCCGCCTATATTGGCCGACTCGCCATAGGGTGCCAGCCAGGGCGTGAAGATCGCGACAAAGACAAAAATGGCGACGACGGTCAGGCCGAACCAGGCCGACAGCGTGGGTTTGTTTCCAAAGATTTTCATGGGGTGCGTCCTTGTTGCTTAGCGCTTGTGGCGCAGACGGGGATTGACCAGAATCACCAAAATATCGGCCAGGGTGTTGAGCGTGACAAACACCATGGCAAACACCAGGCCGCAGGCCTGGATCACCGGCACATCGCGCTTGGACACGGCGTCCACCATCAATTGGCCCAGGCCCGGATAGACAAACACGGCTTCGATCACCACCACACCCACCACCAGATAAGCCAGGTTGAGTGCCACCACCGTGATGATGGGCGCTGCGGCATTGGGCAGTGCATGGCGCACGATGACGCGGCGGCGCCGGGCACCTTTCAAGAAGGCCATTTCGATATACGGTGTGGACATCACGGCCAGCACCGAGCTGCGTGTCATGCGCAGCATGTGGGCGGCCACCAGCAGGGTCAGGGTGATGGCCGGCAGGGTGGTCTGGTAGACGCGCTCAGAAAAGGGCATGCCCTTGAACACGGTGGACAGGGACGGGAACCAGTCCACATCCACCGCCATGAAGATGATCAGCAGGTAGGCAATAAAGAACTCGGGCAGCGAGATGGCGGTGAGCGTGACGATATTGGCCAGCTTGTCGGACCATTTGCCTTCGTTGATGGCCGACAGAATCCCCAGGCCCACGGCCACGGGAATCGCGATCAGTGCCGCGTAACCGGCCAGGAACAGGGTATTGCCCAGGCGCGGCAGGATTTCATCCACGATGACGCGCTTGTTGGTCAGGGCCACGCCGAGGTCACCTTGCAGGGCGCCGGTGAGCCAGTGGACGTAGCGCAGATAGGCCGGCACATCCAGGCCCAACTCCTTGCGGAAAATCACCAACGCTTCGGGAGTCGCACCTTGGCCCAGCACCGCGGAGGCAACGTCGCCCGGCAGGATCTGGGTGCAGACAAAAATCAATATGGATACGGCAAACAGGGTGAGCACCCCGAGCAGGAGTCGATTCAATATCAATTTCGCCATGGCATGTTCTTGTAAGTTGAGTGATACGACTGAGCACAAGGCACTTCGATATGTCCCCTGCATCAGCACCCGGCAACCATTAAAAAAGCGGGTGGGGCCAAAGGCCCGCCCCGCTTTAATGCATTTCCGTTGCCTTGGCTAATCCTACGCAATTTTCAGACCGCTGCGACTGTCGCAGTCGCCCGTGGATAAAAATGCGTCGGCTGCCAAGGCCAGGCTAGTTAAGCAAACCAGCCCTTTTCTGCGATACGGTCATCGGCCATGTCATAGCGGCCGGAGACGGTCAGGCCTTGCAGCTTGGTGCTGCAGGCATCCAGGTAGTCCTGCACCGCAAAGCACACCATGCCGGAGTTCTGCGCAATCAGTTCCTGGCAACGGGCATACATGGCGCCGCGCTTCTTCTGGTCCATTTCGACGCGCGCTGCCACCAGGGTCTTGGTGAACTCGGCGTTGTCAAAGTGGGTGTCGTTCCAGGGGTTCTTCATGCCGCCGAAGAAGGTGCTGGTGAGCTGGTTGTCGATGGTGGGACGGTTGCCCCAGTACACGGCGCAGAAGGGCACCTTGAGCCAGACGTTGTCCCAGTAGCCGTCGCCGGAGACGCGCTTCAGATCGAGGTTGATACCGGCCTTGGCCAGCGATTCCTGGTAGATCTGGCCCGAGTCGGTGGCACCGGAGAAGGCGCCTTCAGACACTTGCAGCTCGATGGGCGAGGTGACGCCCGACTTCTTGTAGTGGAACTTGGCCTTGTCCGGATCGTAGGCAATTTGCTTTTGCTTGGTGTCGTAGTACTTCATCTTGGTGCCGACGGTGTGGTCGTTGCCAATCGATGCGTAGCCGGAGAACACGTTGTCCACAATCTTTTTGCGGTCGATGCCGTACTTCAGGGCCAGCATCAGGTCCTTGTTGGAATACGGATCCTTGTCGGAATGGGCCACAAAGGCAAAGCGATTGCCCATGCCGGGTGTGCGCGAGATGCGCAGCTTGCTGTTCTTGGCCAGCAGTGCGGCAGTCTTGGGGTCCACGCGGTTGATGACGTCCACCTGGCCGGTGACCAGGGCCTGGGTGCGGGCCGCGGCGTCGCCGATGTAACGCAGCTCGACGCGGTCGAAGTTGCCGCGGTTGGGCTTCCAGTAGTTGCCGGGCTTCTTCTTGAAGGTGGCGCGTACGCCGGGCTGGAACTCTTCCAGCGTGAAGGCGCCGGTGCCATCGGGCTTGGAAAAATCGGTGGTGCCATTGGGCACGACGATGATGTGGTAGTCAGACAGATTGAAGGGCAGGTCGAGGTTGCCATTGCTCATCAGGATCTGGACCTGGTTGGCATTGATCTTCTTGATGTCGGAGATGTCGGCCAGCAGTGCCTTGGCGGGAGACTTGGTCTCGCCGCGGTGCATGTTGAGCGAGTAGATCACGTCGTCAGCGTCCAGTGTCTTGCCGGAGGTGAAGGTGATGCCCTTGCGGATATTGAAGGTCCAGTCGGTGGCGCCGGGCTTGACTTCCCAGCTCTCGAACAGTTCGCCAGTGGCGTCGCCGTTGTCGGCCACTTCCACCAAGCAGTTCCACAGCATCAGGCTCATGGAGATCGGGATGGAGTCGGCATAGGTGCGCGGATCCAGGCTGTCGGAAGGTGAACCACCTTCCATGCCCAGGCGCAGGGTGCCACCCTTTTTGGGTGCGCCTGCAGCCATTGCCGGCATGGAGCCGAAGGCGGCTGTCAGGCCGACTGCGGAAGCGCCGAGAATCATTTGACGGCGGTCCAGGATGATTCCCGAATCGGTTTTATTTTCGATCATTGCCATGTTTGAAGATCTCCAATCAAATCAAGTAAAGGTTCCCGATGCATGCACCGGAAGGGGTTGATACATGCGCCGGAATTTTCGAGAGCAACTTGCTTTTCGCTCCAGCGCCATAGTATTGCAATTAGCTAAGCAATATTCGTACACGTTATCCCTTAGCGGCGTTTTTTTTTGGGTCGTACAGAGGCAATTATTTGCACCGGACACGCCTGCATTTGTCGCACGATGGTTGTAAAAAGTCGCATCTGATGAACGCTGATTGGCGTGCTCTGCTAGGGCTGGCTAAGTGGTACTTTCTTGCATCATCAGAGCAGATTGCGTTTTATTTTTTTGTCCCAATCCCGGCTCCAGATCAGTGCATCGTTTTCAAAGGCTTCCAACCGGCCCGTGATATGCCAGTGGGTCTTGCTGGCGGTCATGGCCGAGTAGGTTTCGGTGCGCACTTTCCAGTCGCCACGCTGGCGCTCTTCGGTCCAGTGGCACTCCTGGCGGGCACTCAAAGGGTCATGGGGCAGGATGCGGTAGCTCTCGCGTCCGCAGGCCCAGAGCGTCATGCCATGCTCCACGATGGTGCTGCGGCCGAAGTCATCCACGATGGTCAGGCGCACCTCACCCGTGGCCTGGTCGCGTGTCAGTTCGCGTTTGTTGTGCGGCTTGCTGTGTTCCAGCAGTGGGACCGGGGCTGCGGCTTCACTGGGCGCAAACACCGGCGCTTTTTCGTTGCGGCGAACGGCGCGCACCGGCAGGTCGATACAACTGGCCGCGGTATGCACGGTCAGGGTCACCGGCTCCGGGCCGGGCCAGATCATGGGCCAGTAGCTGGTGGACAGCGATACGCGCAGCTTGTGCCCCTTGGGGATGCGGGCTGCCACATCGTCCAGCGCAATCCGCACGGTATAGGTCTTGCCCGGATCCAGCGCTTCCGGCGCTTCGTGGCTGTCGCGGTGGCAGAGGTTGAAGACGGCGTAGCTGACACGCGAGACCGCACCATCCGGCCAGATGGTGTTGAGCCGCACCGCCACATTCGCCACCGGCTTGTCGCTGCTGAACTTCAGGGTGAGCGTGGGCGCGCCCACCAGATCCATGTCCTGCGTCAGCTCAGAACTGTCCCAGGTCAAGGAACCGGAGTCGTCATGCCGCTGGTCGCCGGCGAACTCCGGCCCCAGCCAGATGATGCAGTACTCGCCGCCATCGCCACCCACGGTTTGCGCCGTGCTGTGGGGCTGCTTGCCGGCGCGGCCTTTGGTCTGTGACAGGCCATCGGTATTCAGGTGCCAGCGTTGTGTTGCACCCTTGTCAAACGGCCATTGGCTGTCGCTGACCCAGCGCCCGGCAATGTAGCTGATGGAACCACCGGGACGGGGCGGCTCCATGATGTAGGTGCGGAATGCCGGATCCTTTTCGACGGCGGTGTTCTCGCCCTTGAGCCACTGGTCCCACCAGCGCAGTGCTTCCTGCAAAAAGCCGATGCGCGGCTCGGGCACGGCAAAGTGTGGGTACTTGTGTGCCCAGGGGCCGATGATGCCCTTGGCTGGTGACTTCAGGTTCGTCACCAGCCGCGGCACGGCATTGGTGTAGGCATCGTTCCAGCCACCCACCGCCAGCACGGCGGCTTCTATCGCGGAGTAGTCTTCATTGACCGAGCCATGCTTCCAGTAGGCATCGCGGTGCGGGTGCTGCAGCCAGTCAATCGCCAGCAGCGGTTCGGCCTCGAGCCGCTGCAGCCACATATCGCGCCAGCGCTCGCCCACCAGCAGCGGGTCGGGCGCACGTGAAGAGTAGGCAAACATGGTGGCCGACCAGCCCAGGTTTTCGTTGAGCAGGCAGCCGCCCTTGTAGTGGATGTCGTTGGTGTAGCGGTCATCCGTCGAGCACAGGGTGATGATGGCTTTCAGCCCCTCGGGCCGCATGGCCGCCACCTGCAGGCTGTTGAAGCCGCCCCAGGAGATGCCCATCATGCCGATATTGCCGCTGCACCAGGGTTGTTGGCGCAGCCAGGCGATGACGGCGCAGGCGTCATCGAGTTCGACCTGCGTGTATTCGTCCCGCATGGTGCCGTCCGAGTCGCCGCTGCCGCGCATGTCCACCCGCACACAGGCATAGCCGTGGCCGGCGATATAGGGGTGGGTCAGTGCATCGCGAATGTGTGTGCCGTCGCGTTTGCGGTAAGGCAGGTATTCCAGGATGGCGGGCACCGGATTCTTGCCTGCATCCTTGGGTAGCCAGATGCGCGCCGCCAGCCGCGTGCCGTCGGGTAGGGTGATGAAGGTGTTGGAGATTTCCTGCACCTTGCGGGGGAATGTTTTCACGGTCTTCATCGCTCTGCTCTCCAGTATTTGTTCAGGCCGAGGTTAACGCAGGCTGAGTGGGTCACGCCGCTGCCAGCGGGGTAGATGTTTCCGTCCGTGTCCCCCGCCCCTGCGGGGCTCCTCCTTTACCTACCGGAAACATCCACCCCACTGTCATCGGCAGCCTGCACGGTTGGTTCGCAGTGACTGAATACCTTTGCGTGCCGACAGTGTAGGTAGACCCAGCACCGCAGGCGCACCCTGAGTCGACACATTTGCGTGCCCACATTGTAGGCAGACGCAGGACGGTATGGCGCTCAGCGACCGTAGGTAAAGGAGGAGCCCGCAGGGCGGGGGACACGGAGGGCGATGAGTGCCATGCCGGCCTG
Organism: Comamonadaceae bacterium; assembly: GCA_947372425.1. Classification (GTDB taxonomy): domain Bacteria; phylum Pseudomonadota; class Gammaproteobacteria; order Burkholderiales; family Burkholderiaceae_C; genus Allorhodoferax. The sequence goes on from CANBTQ010000033.1 coordinate 11,221, forward strand.
TGTCCAGAAGTGTCTGCTTTCCCCGGCTCCAAATACAACTTACACCTGATGCGGCGTATGCGTCATGTCCAGATGCAGCGCATTGCCTTCATAGGGATGGGCCAGTGCCACGGCCTCATTCAGTTCCACTCCCAAGCCCGGCTCGGTCGGCGGAATGATGTAGCCGTTCTCCCAACGGATTGGTTTCTTCAACAGGTCTGCATAAAAACCGGACCCGTCGTAAATCGTTTCCAGAATCAGAAAGTTGGGCGTGCTGACCGACACCTGGATCGCCGCGGCCCAGGTGATGGGGCCACAGTAAATGTGCGGCGCAATCTGCGCATGCACGGCCTCGGCCATGGAGGCGATCTTCTTGGCCTCGGTAATGCCGCCGACGCGTGCCAGGTTCATTTGCAAAATGCTGGCCGCACCTTCTTCCAGCAGGCGCTGGAATTCCCACTTGGTGGTCAGGCGTTCACCAGCGGCAATCGGGATGGAGGTGGCACGCGCCACCTTGGCCATTTCCTTTTGGTTGTCCGGTGGAATGGGCTCTTCAAACCACAGCGGGTCGTAGGGTTCCAGGCGCCGGGCCAGGCGGATAGCACCGGACGCGGTCATCTGGCCGTGGGTGCCGAACAGCAGGTCGGCCTTGCCGCCCACGGCTTCGCGCAGCAGCTTGCAAAAGCGCTCCGAGCGGTCCAGGTCTTCCAACGACAACTGGTGGCCGTCGTACACGGTGTAGGCGCCGGCCGGATCGAACTTGACGGCGTTGAAGCCCATGGCCACGTATTCGGCCGCGCGCACCGCCGCCAGTTCGGGGTCGGCATAGACATTGGTCTGGTCGCCCGGCTTGGGGTAGATGTAGGTGTAGCTGCGCAGCTTGTCGTGCACCTGGCCGCCCAGCAGTTTGTAAACCGGCTTGTTCAGCTCCTTGCCCTTGATGTCCCAGCAGGCCATGTCGATGGCGCTCAGAATGCCCATCATGGAAATGTCGGGCCGCTGGATAAAGCCGCCGCCATACACGCTGCGCCAGATCTTTTCGGTGTCAAACGGGTCCTGCCCGACCACATAGCGCTCCACCACATCGCGCGCCATCTGCTCGACGATGTGCGGGTGGTAGGGCAGGTTGTAGATCTCGCCCACGCCTTCCACGCCGGTGTCGGTGATCAGCTTGATGAACACGTAATAGCGTCCGCCAAAGCCGGGGGGCGGGTTGCCCACGGTGAAGGTCTTGATGTCTTTAATCTTCATGTTGTGTCTCCTGTCCTTCTTGTCTGGTCAGAGGCCGTTGACGATCTTGTATTCGAGAAAGTCTTGCAAACCAAAGCGGCCCCACTCGCGGCCGTTGCCGCTTTGCTTGTAGCCACCAAAGGGGTTGCAGTATTCGTTGCCGCTGGCATTCACCGAGACATTTCCGGCGCGCAGGCGCTTGGCCACGCGGCGCGCTTTGGCCTTGTCGTTGGTGGACAGGTAGGCGGCCAGGCCATAGGGCGTGTCGTTGGCAATACGGATCGCGTCTTCCTCATCCACAAACGGGATCAGGCACAGCACCGGACCAAAGATTTCCTGGCGCGCGATGGGCATGTCATTGCTCACGTCGGCAAAGATGGTGGGCTTGGCAAAGTAGCCTTTGTCAAAGCCATCGGGGCGGCCGAGGCCGCCCAGCACCAGGCGCGCGCCACATTCCATGCCGATGGCTATGAAGCGTTGCACGGTTTCAAACTGGCGCTTCATGGCCAGTGGGCCGATGCCGTCGCCCTTCTGTGTGGGGTCAATCACGCGCACCTGTGCGCCAGCGGCCACCGCGGCCAGCACGGCGCGCTCGTAGACCGACTGCTCGATCAGCATGCGCGTGGGCGCATTGCAGCTCTGGCCGGTGTTGCCAAAGCAGCGCACCACGCCCAGTGCCACGGCGGCCTCCACATCGCTGTCGGCAAAGATGATGTTGGGGGACTTGCCGCCCAGCTCCTGCACCACGCGCTTGACGGTGTCGGCCGCAGCCTTGGCCACGGCAATGCCGGCGCCCGTCGAGCCGGTGAAGCTCACCAGATCCACCTCGGGGTGGGCGCTCAAGGCGGCACCCACCACCGGGCCATCGCCATAGACCAGGTTGAAGACACCTGGCGCGTAACCGGCTTCGTCCATGTATTCGCCCACCAGCTTGGCGGAGAGCGGCGCAAATTCGCTGGGCTTCAAAACGACCGTGCAGCCGGCCAACAGGGCGGGTGCCAGCTTGGCCACCACCTGGTTCATGGGCCAGTTCCAGGGCGTGATCAGGGTGCAGACGCCAATCGCCTCGCAGAATAAATCTCCATTGCCGCTCTTGACTTCAAACGGATAGTCCTTGGCCGCTTCGAGTGTGGCCTTGATGTGGCCGGGGCCGCACTCGGCTTGCGCGTCATAGGCCACATCCCAGGGCGCACCCATCTCGGTGCTGATGGCCTGGGCCATCTCGGTGTAGCGGCGCTCGAAAATGCCTTGCAGCTTGTGCAGCATCTCGGTGCGATAGGCCAGGGTGGTCTGGCTATAGGCATCAAAGGCAGCGCGTGCAGCCCATACAGCGCGGTCGGCGTCCGCCTTGCCACCCATGGCAACCGTGCCCACGGATTCTTCGGTGGCCGGGTTGATGATGGGGAACAGCGGGCCGGGCTCGGCGGGTTCGCACCAGGCGCCGTTGATGTAGAAGTTGCAATGGGTCATGGGGTATCCAGTGAAGATATCGAAGCGTCAGGCCAGGTTGAACCAGGCCGATTTGGTTTGCATATAGGACAGCATCGAGTCCTTGTACTTGTCGCGCGAGTTGCCGCTTTGTTTGTAGCCGCCAAAGGGCTGCGTCATGTCGCCATCGCCAAAGCAGTTGACCCAGATAACGCCGGCCTGCAGCGCGCCCACCACGCGGTGCGCGGTCTTCAGGTCCGCCGTCCAGACAGACGCGGCCAGGCCGTAGATGGAGTCGTTGGCCATGGCAATCGCCTCCGCTTCGGTGTCAAACACCTGCAGTGAGGTGACGGGCCCGAAAGTCTCTTCCTGCACGATGGCCATCTTTTGCGTGGCGTGGGTGAACAGCGTGGGTGCCACATAGGCACCGGCTGCGTTGGGCGGTGTGGCGTTGCCACCCAGCACCAGCTGCGCGCCCTGTTCCTGCGCCCGCTGGATGCGCTTCAACACATTCTGCTTCTGCACCTGGCTGACCAGGGGGCCCATGGTGGTGGCCGGGTCCAACGGGTCGCCCATGCGGTAGAGGGCGTCGGTGCGCGCCACAAAGCGCTCCACAAAGCGGTCGTGCAGCGAGCGGTGCACCAGCAGGCGCGAGCCGGCATTGCAGACCTGGCCGGCGTTGTCGTAAATGCCACCAATGGCGCGGTCTATGGCTGCGTCCAGGTCATACAGATCGGGCAGGAAAATCTGCGGGCTTTTGCCGCCGGTCTCCAGCGCCACGCGCTTCATATTGCTTTGGCCCGCGTAGCCCATCAAGAGCTTGCCCACCGCCGTGGAGCCGGTGAAGCTGATCTTCTGCACATCGGGGTGCAGGGCCAGGGCCTTGCCGGCCTCGGCGCCCAAGCCATTGACCACGTTGAAGACGCCGGGCGGGCCGCCGGCCGCTACAAACAGCTGGGCGAGTTTCAGGCAGCTGAGCGGCGCCTGTTCGGCGGGCTTGAGCACCACGCAGTTGCCGGCCGCCAGAATGGGTGCGAGCTTCCACACCGCCATCAGCATGGGGTAGTTCCAGGGGGTGATGGCGCCCACCACACCGAGGGGCTCGTGCGTGATCAGGTGCATGGCCGAGGCGTCGGTGCTGGTGACTGCGCCTTCGACCTTGTCTATGCATTCGGCAAAGTAGCGTATGGTTTTGAGCACCTCGGGCAGGTCGATGTTGAACATGTCCGAGATCGGTTTGCCCATGTCCATGGACTCCAGCGCCGCCAGCTCATGGCTGTGCGCCTCCACCAGATCGGCCCACTTGAGCATGATGGCCAGACGCGTGCGCGGCGCCTGTTGGTGCCAGCGTCCGTCTTGCCAGGCGGCGAGACACGAGGCGACAGCCGCGTCGATGTCCGCCGCGCCGCCCTTGGCCATGACCGCAATCACCTCGCCGTTGGACGGGCTGATGCAGTCAAAATGCTCACCGGCTTTCGCTGCGACGAACTGGGCGTCTATGAACAGCCCGGTTTCAATCTTCAGAGAGGCCGCAAAGGTGGTCCATTCGGCATGCGTGGTGGGGGAGGTGCTCATGGTGTGTCCTTGTTTATTCAGCAACCAGTTCGGTGGGGTAGCCCGGCGCACGCAGTTCCAGATCGCAAGCCTTCTCGATCATGCGCACCACCTCGGGCGATTGTGCATTGCCACCCATGAGCCCGCGCGCGCGGCGGAAGATTTGCTGTGCCATGCTGCCCAGTTCCAGTGGCACACCCAGCTTCTCGGCAATGCCGTTGACCAGGCCCAGGTCCTTGCAGGCTAGGTCCATGGTGAACTTGACGTTGTAGCTGCCGGAGAGCACCAGCTTGGATTCGGTCTCGTGCACAAAGCTGTTGCCCGAGCTGGCGCGGATGGCGCGGTAGGTGGCGTCCGGATCGACGCCGTATTTGGCCGGCAGCATCATGGCCTCACCGGCGGCGATCAGGTGGATAAAGGCCAGCATGTTGGTCACCACTTTGACCACCGACGCATTGCCCATCTTGCCCATGTAGATGATCTCGCCGCCTATGGTTTGGAGGATGTCTTCCACTTGTTTGAAAGTACTTTCTTCGCCGCCGACCAGCACGGTGATCTCACCCGAGTTGGCCAGGTGTACGCCGCCAGTGACGGGGCATTCCAGTACGTGGATGCCTTTGGATTTGGCTACCTCCGAGAGGCGCAGCAGGTCGTCCATGTCGGTGGTGCTCATCTCGATCCAGGTGGCGCCGGGTTTGAGGTTGTCGAATACGCCGCCCGTGCCTTCGACGACTTTGCGAGACACAGCGGGGGAGGGGAGGACGGTGATGACGACGTCGGCGTCTTTGCAGGTGTCTGCTGTGGTGTCGGCCCAGGTTGCGCCGGCTGCCAGCAGCCTTTTTGCCAGGTCTTTGTTGAGGTCGTTGACGGTGACGGGGTAGCCGGCGGTGACGAGGCTGTTGCAGAGGCCTTCGCCCAGGCTGCCCAGGCCGATGAAGCCGATTTTTTGTTTGGTAGTCATGTTTGTGGTTCCTTGTTAAGTGAGGTCATTTCGTTCGTGGCTAGCCGGGTCTCGGCCCGGCGGCCGAGTTCATTTCTTTTGCTTCGCCAAAAGAAACGAACCAAAGAAAAGGCGACCCTGGTGTCTGCGACCCCGGTGCTGTGCACCGGGGCAACCTGCGCTGCTCGCGAAGCGCGGGCGTGCCGCAAACTCGCCCTGCGGGCTCAGACATGCGTCCCGCTTCTTCCGCGCTTCACTGCGCTGCTCGGCGCAACCACAAGGGAAGGGGACAGGGATACCGGGGGCAGCGGCTGGTGCTGCGCACCAGCGCAAAGGCAGGAGAGGGCTACCGCTCAGTGGAGAGAGACCACGGTTTTGCGGGGACGCTTGTTGGGGTGCAGGTGCAGCTACATAAGCAAAGGCATTGCTAAGACTACATACCGATGCGAAGCGAGGGGAAGTTCCTTCCCCTTCCCGTGTGCGCG
>CANBTQ010000034.1 GCA_947372425.1 Comamonadaceae bacterium
CAGGTCAATGAATCGCACTGGTACCGCGGCACCGCCGACGCGCTGTTTCAGAACCTGCGCGAAATCCGTGCCTCGCACCCGGAGTACGTGCTGGTGCTGTCGGGCGACCACATCTACCGCATGGACTACGGCCGCATTCTGGCCGCCCATGTGGCGCGCCAGGCCGACCTGACCGTGGCCTGCATCGAGGTGCCCCTGGAAGAGGCCAAAGGCTTTGGCGTGATGGCGGTTGACGCGGAGCAGCGCATTGTTTCGTTTGAAGAAAAACCGCAGTTCCCGCGCGCCTTGCCGGGCCGGCCCGACACCGCCCTGGCCAGCATGGGCATTTATGTGTTCAATGCGGCGTTTTTGTTTGAGCAGTTGCAGCGCGATGCCGACGAGCCCCAATCCAGCCACGACTTCGGCAAAGACCTGATACCGCACTGTGTCAAGCGCTACCGCAGCTTTGCCCAGAGTTTTGCCGACAGCCATGTGGGCGAGGAAGGCAAACCGCCCTACTGGCGAGATGTCGGCACACTGGATGCCTACTGGGAGGCCAATATGGACCTGGTACAGGTGACACCGCAACTCAACCTGTACGACGAGCACTGGCCGATCTGGACCTGGCAACCGCAAAGCCCGCCGGCCAAGTTTGTCTTTGACTACGACGGCCGGCGCGGTGCCGCACTCGACTCCATGGTGTCGGGCGGCTGCATCGTCAGCGGCGCCACGGTGCGCCGCTCGATGCTGTTTTCCGGCGTGCATGTGCACAGCCATACCCTGGTGGAAGATTCCATCGTGCTGCCCAATGTGCAGATTGCCCGCAACTGCGTGCTCAAGAAATGCATCATCGACAAGGACTGCACCATCACCGAAGGCACCCGCATCGGTGTCGAACCCGAGGCCGACCGCCAGCGCTTCCGGGTCACCGCCTCGGGTATCACGCTGGTCACCAAGGAGATGCTGGAGACGGTATAAACACGGCTTTCCCGTCCATCCCTGAAATACGAGGCAGCGTCTGACCCAAGCAAGCAACCCCACCCCCTGGTACATCGCCACCGTGGCACCCGACGGCCCGCAGGTCGACACCCAGGCCGACCAGACCCTGCTGCTGTCGCTGGAGATGGGCGGCGCCAACTGGCCCAGTTCCTGCCGCAACGGCACCTGCCGTACCTGCATCGGCAAGCTCGAGCAAGGCAGCGTGCGCTACGACGTGGAATGGCCGGGCCTGAGCCAGGAGGAGCGTGACGAGGGCTATGCCCTGCCCTGCGTGGCCTACCCCTGCGACAACATCGTGATCAGTCCCGGTTGAGCTGGCCGTACACGCTGCGCGCCAGGGCCATCAGCGTGGGCCGGTCCACCGGGCCTGACAGCGCGTAGCCAAAGCCCTGCTCGGCCCAGTAAAAACTGGGCACCGGGCCATCGGCCTCAAAGCGAAACTGGGTGGCCTGCAGCGCGGCCGGACCGACTGCTTGTTCCAGCGCGCCCAGGTACAGGGTGATGCGCTGACCGCCCGTGTTCTGGAACATGAACTGTGCCCGCGCACCCGAGTCGCCAGGCAGCAGGCGCCCGCCCACCAGGGCAAAACCCTGGGGCTCCAGATCGGGAATCTTCAGGGGCCGGCCCAGGCGCTTGGACAGCCACTGCACCAGATGCTCCTGCTCACTGGCCAGCACCTCCACCGGGTGGCGCTTTTCGGGCTGGTACACCGCATAGGCAAAACTGGCCTGGCGCACAAACTCATGCTCCACGCCACCGCGCGCCAGTGCCCCCGACCCGCCCACACCGGGCAGAACAGCGTGGCTCAGCCAGCCCAGGCCAAAGGCCAGCAATACGCCCGCTGCCATACCCAGCCACTGCCGGCCCTGTGCGGCCCGCTGCTGCATCGCCTGGGCGCGCTGCGCCGCCTCCAGCAACACGGGCGGCACCGGCTGCTCCAGCACCTCACGGTGCAGGCCGCGCAGGCGCGCATCCAGCAGCGCGTCGGCCGCTTCGCGGGATTCGGGGGAGCTTGTCATGGCGTGGCTCGCAATCTCATTTCAGGCGCACAAAAACCGGCGCAGTGCGCGGGGACTCGGTGGCTGCGCCGCCCGGCGCCTCACGCGGCTCGTCCATCAACTCGCGCATGCGGTCGCGTGCCCGCGAAAGGCGCGACATCACCGTGCCCAGCGGCACACCGGTGACCTTGGCCACCTCGGCGTAGGACAGTTCTTCCACGGTCACCAGCAGCAGCACGGCACGCTGGTCCACCGGCAGGCGCAACAGGCAGCGCTGCAGGTCCAGGCCCAGGCCGGGCGTCGCTGCGCCGGCCTGCAGTTCGTGGGCCACCGCGTCCAGTTCCACAGGGGTGCCCAGCGCCGCACGGCGCTGGCCCAGGCGCAGCTCGCTGATAAACAGGTTGTGCATCAGGGTGAACAGCCAGGCCCGCAAGTCGGTGCCGGCCAGCCACAGGCGCCAGCGCGAGCAGGCCCGCTCCAGCGTGTCCTGCACCAGGTCGTCAGCCGCCCAGGCGTCACCGGTCAGCGAGCGCGCGTAGCGGCGCAGGCCCGGAATGTGGTCGACGATGGACTGGCGACTCATGCGCGTCTGGGCTTGGCCGGATCAGCGGGCTCAGGGCTTGGCGACTTGCCAGACCTTGTTGAAGCCGTCACCGGTCTTGTCGCCGGGCTTGGCATCCTTGACCCAGTAGTACAGCGGCTTGCCTTTCAGGGCCCACTGCTTCTTGCCGTCGTCACGGGTGATGACGCTGTAGTCACCGCTGTCCTTGTCGGTATCGGCGGCCATCAAGGGCGGCCAGTTGTTGGCGCAGGGGCCGTTGCAGACCGATTTGCCGCTGCCAGCCGCATCCTTGTCAAAGGTGTACAGCGTCATGCCGTTGGGGCCGGTGAGCATGCCATCCGACACCTTGGCGGGTGCGCTGGCCATGGAGGCACAGCCACCCAACAGGGCCAGGCTCAGGCTGGCAGCCAGGGTGATGCGGTTCAGGCGGGGGGAAGAAAGATTCATGGGTATCTCCGGTTGGGTGGTGCACCAAAGCGTGTGCAATGGAGTGAACGCCGCCAGGGCCGACTTTATTCCCTTGGCCACAAAATATATTTTGCAGGCCAACCGTTGCAGGGCTGCCACGCACTGCAGCCGGCGATGGCCCTGTGCCGCGCCGGGCCGGCAGCGGCGGTTACAGTTGCCAGCAACTCTATGAACACCACGTCCGCGCGTCCCGAACGGCAAGCCCCCTGGCATTGGGAGCAGGACGCATCGTTGCGCTTTGTGCAGGTCGATCTCGCGTCCAGCCTGAGCGGCCCGCTGCATGCCGCCTTCAGCGGGCGCCACTGGAGCGAGCTGCCGGCGGTCAACGTCGACGAAGGCGGCTGGCGCGAACACCTGCAAAGGCTGGACGCGCATGAACCCTTTTTCCATCTCGAACTGGAGCTGTCGGCGCAGGCCGACAGCCGGCTCTGGATCAGCCTGTCGGGCGTGCCGGTGTTTGACGGCGGCGGCACCTTCCGGGGCTACCGCGGTGTGGGCCGCGACATCACCGGCGAGCGCACCGCCGAGGCCACCATTGCCAGCCTGTCCCTGATGGACCAGCTGACCGGCCTGAGCAACCGCCGCCTGCTACTAGAGCGGCTGCACTCGGCGCGCCTGGCCAGCGTGCGCAGCCGCGAACACGGGGCCCTGGTGTTCATCGACATCGACAAGTTCCGTGACCTCAACAACACCCTGGGCCATGCCAGTGCCGACCGCCTGCTGGTTGCCGTAGGCACCCGGCTGGCAGCCTGCATGCGCGACTGCGACACGGTGGCCCGCATGGCCGGCGATGTGTTTGCGGTGCTGGCCCCGGCCCTGGGCAGCGACAGCGAGCGCGCGGCGCGCAATGCCCACACCATTGCCGACAAGCTGGCCCTCGCCCTGGCTGCCACTGGCGACAGTGGTGACGACACGCCGCCATTTACCAGCAGCCTGGGCGTCTGCCTGTTCCAGGGGGCGGAGGCCTCGGTGGAAGAAGTTGTCCAGCGTGCCGAGCGGGCGCTGCAGGAGGCCAAGCAGCAGGGCCGCCGCGTCACGCGCTACTTTGACGTGCAGACCGAAACCCTGGCCAACCAGCGCGCAGCACAGGAGCAGGCACTGTCCCGGGCCTTGCCGTGCGGGGAGCTGCGCCTGTTCTACCAGCCGGTGGTGAATGCAGCGCAACAGGTCATAGGCTACGAGGCACTGGTGCGCTGGCAGCATCCGCAGCAGGGACTGCTGACGCCGGGGCATTTCATCGCACTGGCCGAAGAGTCGGGCCTGATCGTGCCGATCGGCGAGTGGGTGCTGACCCAGGCCTGCCGGCAACTGGCCGCCTTTGCAACCGATCCGGCCTTGCGCGAGCGCACCGTGGCCGTCAACCTGAGTGCGCGCCAGTTGGCGCAGCCCGACCTGGTGGAGCGCATCCAACACATCCTGCTGCTGAGCGGCGCGCCGGCCCGGCGCCTGAAGCTGGAGATCACCGAGAGCATGCTGCTGACCGACATGGGCAAGACCAGCGACACCCTGCGCGAGCTCACCCGGCTGGGCATCCGCTTCGCGCTGGACGATTTCGGCACCGGCTACTCCTCACTCAGTTACCTCAAGAGACTGCCGCTGAGCCAGCTCAAGATCGACCAGTCTTTTGTGCGCGAGCTGCTGACCGACCCGGTCGATGCCGCCATCGTGCGCACCATCCTGCAACTGGCCAAAAGCCTGGGCATGTCGGTGGTGGCCGAGGGCGTGGAGCAAGAAGGCCAGCGACGGGTGCTGGCCGACATGGGTTGCACCGAATTCCAGGGCTATCTGTTTGGCAAACCCCAGCCCCTGGAATAGGAAACCATGCTGCACACCACCCTTTCTGACGACGCCATTGCCCGCCTGCCCAGCCCCAAGGGCGTGGCCCTGGCCCTGGGCCGGGCCTGCCGGCGCGACGATGTGCGCCTGGACGAGGTGGCAAGCCTGGTGCGCAGCGACCCGGCCCTGAGCGGGCGCCTGCTGGCGCTGGCCAATTCGGCCGCGCTGGGCGGCCACAGCCTGGCCTCGGCCGACGAGGCCGTGGCCCGCATGGGCCTGACCCGCGTCAGCCAGGTGGCACTGGCGTTTTCGCTGATCGACCAGCATGGCGGGGGCTTTTGCAGCAACTTCCATTACGCCGGCTTCTGGAACCAGTCGCTGCTGATGGCTGCGGCCTGCCAGTCCTTCGGCACACTGCGCCGCCTGGGCCCCGCGGGCGAGTTGTTCACCGTCGGCCTGCTGGCGCAGATCGGCCGCCTGGCCCTGGCCACCACGCACCCGCGGGAGGTATCCAATCTGCTGGCGCTGGACATTGACGCGGCCGACCTGCTGCGCCGCGAGCGCGCCCTGACCGGCAGCCACCATCTGGATCTGTCGGTGGCGCTGATGGAACACTGGGGCGTGGACATCAGCTATTCGCGGCCCTTTGGCTGGCATGAGACGCCAGACGCCCATGGCTTGCCGCCCGGCTCGCTGGCCGCGCTGCGCGCGCGTCTGGCACACACCGGCTGGCGCGTGGCGCAGCGCTTGTCACAGCAGGGGCTGGACGCGGTGCTGGAAGACCCGGACTGCCTGGCCGCCCTGGCCTGGCTTGAACTGGACGACGCCGCACTGCGCGAGCAGTTGCAGCAGATCGAGTCGGTATGGCAGGTCTGGCTGGCGCTGATTGCCAGCCCGGTTTGACCGGGCCCGACTCACCCGCGTACCAACCAGCGCAGCAACTGCTGCTGCACGGCTGCACTCGACAGCAAGGCCAGGTGGCCGGTGCGGTAGAAGACGGCCTGCTGCGCAGGGGCAAACTGCAGTGACAGCGCGGACTGCGCGTGCTGGCCCAGCGCACTGTGCAGCGGCACCAGACCATCCCCCAGCAGCCGGTCGGCCACGCGGCTGCGCCGCCCGGCCAGCGTGGCAGCCACCGCAAAGCATTGCACGCTCTGCGGCATGGCCAGGGGCATTGCTGGTTCGTATGCCTCGCTGAAACGGTCGCCCTGCGCACCGCTCTGCGAGCGCACATGGCCGTAGCGCAGATCGGTAATGCCGGCACTGCGCAAGCGGGCCAGCGCGGCAAAGGGCGCGCTGTAGGGCGTGCGGCCCAACAGGGTGTGCAGCCAGTGACCGGCACGCTCCAGCGGTGCGCCCTGGTGCGGCGTGCCCAGAAAAACAAGCTGCTGCAGGCAGTCCAGCCAGGGCAGGCCCTGCTGCTGCGCCTGCTCGATGGCGCTGCGCGCCACCAGCCCGCCCATGCTGTGCGTCAGCAGCACCAGCCGCGTGATGGGCAGCGGCCACGCCTGCTGCAGCGTTTGCAGGAGCGCGGCCAGTTGCCGGCCGTTGTCGGCTATGTGCAGGCCGCTGTTGTAGCGCAGGTAGAGTGCCGTGCCCTGCAAGGCGGCGGCCACGGCGGTGCCGTGGTTGACCGCTTGGCCCGCAGCATCGCGGGCAGTCCATTGCCGGTCATGCATGCACAGGCCGTGCAGCATCAACACCACGGTGGCCTGCGCATTGGCCGGGGGCTGGTGCAGGTCGAGTGCTTGCCCGTCCTCCTGCCACAGACCCATGGAAGTGGCCAGCGGATTGCCCTGGGCCGCCAGGCGGTCGCCCATGACGCCGTTGAGGGCGGCCAGTGCCGCCAGGCGCTGCAGGCTGGCCGTGCCGCCGTCGGGTGCCGGGCCCTGCAGGGCTTCCCAGCCGGCCAGTGCGCGCTCGGTGCTGCGCCCGACCCAGCCGGTGGCCTCTTCAATGCTGCGGTACACCAGACCGGTGATGCCGCGGGTGCGGCCCGCCACGGCGCCAGTCGGCAGGCCCACGCTGGTGTGCACCGCGCGGTGCACGCCCTCCACCAGCCGGGTGACACTTTGCGTGCCCTCGGCCAGCAGGCGGGCGGCGGCGCGCAGGTCGCTGCGTTGGAGGTGGTGCGGGGCCCGGGGCTTGGAGTGCATGGGGCATTATCAAACCCTGGCTGCCGCATGCTTAGGTGCCAACCACTACACTCCACGCCTCACTTCCTAGCGCGCCGATGATTTCCCACTTTCTCAAAATCGCCCTGGTCCTGGGCCTGTTGCAGGCCATAGGCCCGTTTGCGATTGACATGTACCTGCCCGCCCTGCCCTCCATAGGCGCCAGCCTGGGTGCCTCGGCCGGTGCGGTGCAGGCCAGCCTGATGGCCTTCTTCATCTCACTGGGCCTGGGCCAGATGGTGTATGGCCCGGCCTCCGACATGCTGGGGCGCAAGCCGCCGCTCTACTTCGGCCTGCTGCTGTTTGCGGTGGGCAGCGTCGGCTGTGCGCTGGCACCCGACATCCAGACCCTGGTGGTGTGGCGCTTCATCCAGGGCCTGGGGGCCTGCGCCGGCATGGTGGTGCCGCGCGCCGTGGTGCGCGACCTGCATACCGGCCCGGAGGCTGCGCGCCTGATGGCACTGCTGACGCTGGTGTTCAGTGTGTCGCCGATTCTGGCGCCGCTGTTTGGCAGTTTTCTGATCGAGTGGAGCGGCTGGCGTGCCGTGTTCTGGACAGTGACCGTGGCCGCGCTGCTGGCAGTGGCGCTGATGGCCACCAGCCTGGAAGAAACCCGCAGCGCCGAGCAGCGTCTCGACAGCAGCGTGCGCAGCGCCCTGTCGGCCTACGGCCTGCTGCTGCGTGACGGCCACTTCATCGGCCTGGTGCTGATAGGCGGCTTTGGCATCTCCAGCTTTTTTGCCTACCTGGCCAACTCCTCGTTTGTGCTGATCGACCACTACGGCCTGACGCCGCGCCAGTACAGCTTCGCCTTTGCCGCCAACGCCGCCTCGTTTATCGGCATGTCGCAGCTCACCGGCCGCCTGATCAAGCGCTTTGGCATGCGGCCACTGGTGCGCGGCAGTGTGGTCGGCTATGCGGGCTTCATGCTGACGGCGCTGCTGTGCAATCTGGCCGGGCTGGACGGCATGTGGTTGATGCTGAGTCTGCTGTTTGCCGGCTACGGCTTTCTGGGTCTGGTGCTGCCCACCTCGTCGGTGCTGGCGCTGGACGAACACGGCGAGATTGCCGGCACCGCCTCGGCCCTGATGGGCACGCTGCAGTTCATGACCGGCGCCGCCCTGATGGCCGTGGTGGGGCAGTTTGTGGATGGCACGGCGCGCCCCATGCTGGCCGGCATTGCCGGCTCGGCGCTGCTGACGCTGGCCCTGACTTACCGCACGCTGCGCGCTGGCGCCCCGGCGCCGCACCAGGCTTAGCCGCCAAGACTCAGGCCAGGGGCCGGCTCGGGGCGGCCAGGGCCTTTCGCACCATCGGCAACACCGCACCCGCCAGCAGCTCAATTACCTGTGCCACCTTGGCAAAGGGCATGCCGCCGATGTCGATCTGCGCCAGAAAGCGCTGGTGGCCGAACAGCGCGTGCTCGTACAGAATCTTGTCGGCAATTTCCTGCGGGCTGCCCACAAACAGCGAGCCGCGCGGGCTGGCCAGCTGCGCATAGTCACTCGGTGAAATGGCCCAGCCCACATCGCGCTGCGGCAGGTTGTGGCGCATGTAGTGGGTGTAGTGCGGAAAGAATTCGTCGCGTGCCCGCTGCGAATCCTTGTGCACATGCAGGTGGCCGGAGATGGCGACCTTCAAATCGTCTGCCGCATGTCCTGCTGCCAGCCCGGTCTTGCGATACAGGTCGATAAAGGGTTTGAAGCGTGCCGGCTCGCCGCCGATGTTGGCCAGGTTCAAGGGCAAGCCGGCCTGCCCGGCACGCACCGCACTTTGCGGCGTGCCGCCGGCACCGATCCAGATCGGCAGCGTGCCGGAGGATGGCCTTGGCGCCACTTCCACGCCGTCCAGGGCCGGGCGGAATCGGCCGTCCCAGGTGATGCGCTCATGGGCACGCAACTTCAGCAACAGCGCCAGCTTTTCGCTGTAGAGCGCGTCATAGTCCTGCAGCGCAAAGCCGAACAGCGGAAAGGACTCGGTGAACGCACCGCGCCCGGCCATCAGCTCGGCACGGCCCTCGGACAACAGATCCAGCGTGGCAAAGTCTTCAAACACGCGCACCGGATCGGCGGAGCTGAGGATGGTGACCGCACTGCTCAGCCGGATGCGGCTGGTCACAGCGGCAATGGCACCCAGCACCACGGTATGGGCCGACACCGCATAGTCCGAGCGGTGGTGTTCGCCCACACCAAAGACATGCAGGCCGGCCTCGTCGGCCAGCCTGGCCGCCGCCACAATTTCTTTCAGGCGCTGCTGCGCAGCTTTTGGGCCGCGCGCACCGGCGGGAAGGTCACCAAAGGTGTAGATGCCGATTTCCATGCTGACGCTTCCCTTCGATGTGCGTGTTGTGCTTAGTTGCCCAGGCCGAGTTGCTTCATGAAATCCTGGTTGTCCCAGAACAGCCACTCATGGTCCATGGTCTTGCCCTGCCAATGGCCGATGGTAGCCATGCCGATGGCAAAGCGCTTGCCGGTCGGGGCAATGGTCTTGCCGTCACCAATCGGCATGGGCTTGGTAAAGGTGCCGGTCATCACACCGGTGACCGAGGTCCAGCTGCCGGAACCAAAGCGGATCGGGTGCTCCTTGATGGTGATGTCCGGTGCAAACACAAACATGGCCTTGAGGTCATCCGTGTGGTGGTCCAGGCCCTTGGTCTCGTGGCCATCGGGCCAGGTCACCACGATGTCGGCTGCATGGCTTTCCTTCAGGCGGTCCCATTTCTGGTTGCTGAAGACATCGAAGTCCAGGTTGTCAAAGACCTTGAGATTGCGCTCCACCTTGGGCGCCTGCTTCTCATGCTTGGGGGCCGGCGTGGCGGGGTTCTCGGCGGGCGTCTGCGCCTGGGCCAGGCCCAGGGTGGAGACGAGGGCTGCTGCGAGTAGCGATTTGAAAACTGCGTTGTTCATGGTGAAACCTTTGCGGTGAACGGATGGGATGTGCTGCTGTGTACCGGGTGCTGCGCTTATGCGCCAACCCAGGCCGGTGCAACACCGGTGCCGCGGCCTGCGCCGTAGCCGAAGTAAATGTTCAGGCCCGCCAAGGGCTCCAGATAGCGGGCGTTCTTCAGGCTCCCCGCATCGGCTGTGACAAAGCCCAGGCTTTCGGCCAGCACCTTGGCGGTTTGCTTGGCAGGCTCCGAGTCGCTGGCATAGAACACCGTGGCCTTGTTGCCATCGGCCAGGGTGGCGCCCTGTGCCAGCACCTGGGCGAACAGCGTGTTAAAGGCCTTGACCACCAGCGCGCCGGGAACGGCCTTGGCAATTTCTTCCGCAGCCGAGGTGCTGTGACCCAGGGTCAGGCCCATGTAGTCAGGCGTCAGCGGGTTGGTAATGTCCACCACGACCTTGCCTTGCAGAGGGCCCACCGACTGCAGCGCAGCCACGGCATCGGCATAGCCGGTGGCCAGCACGACCACATCCTGGCCATCGGCGGCGCCAGCCGGCACTACCGCTTGCACGCCGGGGTACTGGGCTGCCAGTGCAGCGACCTTGGCGGCGTCACGGGCAGTGACGCTGACCTGGTGGCCGGCTGCGCTGATTTGTTTGACGAAGGCCGAACCCATGTTGCCGGCACCGATAACGAGAACTTTCATACGATTTCCTTTCAATGGTTGGGGAGTCATTCACTGCCTTCACGTCGTGGTTGGAAGGCATGGGTGAACTGTATTTGTTACCGGAGTTAAGATAAATACGCCTTGACAACATGAACTGTTCCGAAATTCATAACAAATGGACAAATTCCTCGAGATGAAAACCTTTGCTGCCGTCGTGGACGGTGGCAGTTTTGTGCAGGCAGCCGATGCGCTGGTCATGTCCAAGCCGGCCGTGTCGCGCCATGTGGCGGAGCTGGAGCAGCGCCTGGGCGTGCGCCTTTTGCAACGCACCACCCGCAAGCTCTCGCTCACCGAAGAAGGCCGCTTGTTTTACGGGCGCTGCAAGACCGTGCTGGCCGACGTGGAGGTGGCCGAGGAGGAAATCACCGCCCAGTCGATCGCCGTGAAGGGGCTGATCCGGGTGAATGTGCCGGTGTCGTTCGGCCTGTGGCAACTGGCGCCGTTGTGGCCTGACTTCATGAGCCGCTTCCCCGATGTGGAGCTGGACATCACCCTGGCCGACCGCATGGTGGACCTGGTGGAGGAAGGCTACGACCTGGCCGTGCGCATTGCCCGCCTGCCGAACTCATCCCTGGTGAGCCGCAAACTGGCGTCCACCCGGCTGGTGCTGTGCGCTTCGCCGGCTTACCTCAAGAAACACGGCAGGCCCAAACAGCCGTCCGATCTGACGGCGCACGCGGTGCTGTCCTACAGCCTGCTGGCCACCGGGGATCAGTGGAATTTTGACGGGCCGGATGGGCCCGTGTCGGTCACCGTCAAACCCGTGATGCGCACCAACAGTGGCGACACCTGTGTTGCAGCGGCACGCAAACACAAGGGGGTGGTGCTGCAACCCTCGTTCATGGTGCAGGCCGATCTGCACAGCGGCGCGCTGGTGGAGCTGATGCCGGGCTACCAATCCATTGCGTTCGGCATTTTTGCGGTCTACCCCACACGGCAGTATGTGTCGCCCAAGGTGCGCGCCCTGATCGACTTTCTGGCCAAGGCGCTGAAAGACGTGCGCTGAGGCCGCGCGCCGGGCTAAGGCTTGGCGCCTAGCAGCTCCTTGAGCCGGTCCATCAGGTCCAGGTCAATCGTGCGCGTGGCGGGGTTGCCCTGGAACTCGTCGTACACCCAGTCGCCCTGCTGCTGCGACACGCCGGCCGGCTGTGGCATGGCATAGGGTGGCTTGCCCTTGAGCGCGCTGGCCATGAAGTCGCTCCAGATCGGCAGCGCCAGCGTGGCGCCGAATTCGCGCCCGCCCAGACTCTGCGGCTCGTCATAGCCCATCCAGGCCACGGCGGTGATGGGCCCGGCAAAGCCGGCAAACCAGCCGTCCACGGCCTCGCTGCTGGTACCGGTCTTGCCGGCCAGATCGGGGCGGCCCAGCTTCTGCAGCGCCGCGCCGGTGCCGCTCACCGTCACCTCATGCAGCAGGCTGGTGGTGACAAAGGCGTTGCGCGCATCGAGCACGCGGTCGGCCTCCTGTGCCACTGGCGGCGGCTTGGCCTCAAACAGCACGGCACCGCGACCGTCCACCACCTTCTGGATCAGGTAGGGCGTGACCGGGAAGCCGCCATTGGCAAACACCGAATAGGCGCCGGCCATCTGCACCGGTGTCACGGCGCCGGTGCCCAGGGCCAGCGTGTAGTTCACCGGCTGCTTGGCCGGGTCCAGGCCGAAGCGCGGCAGAAAGTCGTGCGCGTATTGCGGCGTGATGGCGCGCAGCAGCCGCACGGCGGCCACATTCTTGCTTTGTGCCAAGGCGCGGCGCAGGGTGATGGCGCCCTCATAGACATCGTCGTCGTTCTGCGGCGTCCAGGGCACGCCGCCGGTCTCGGCGCTGGTGAGTGTGAGCGGCGCGTCATTCACCTGGGTGCCGGGTGCATAGCCCTTGTCGAGTGCGGCCGAGTAGATGAAGGGCTTCATGGCCGAGCCGGGCTGGCGCCAAGCCTGGGTCACATGGTTGAAGGGGCTGGCCTGGAAGTCAAAGCCGCCCACCAGCGCGCGGTAGGCGCCGGTCTGGTTGTTGAGCGCGACAAAGGCAGCGCCCACATTGGGCAGCTGGGCAATGCCCCAGCGGCCCTTGCTGTCCTGCTGCACGCGCACCACCGAACCGGGCTTGAGTTTGAGCGCCTCCGGCGCCTTGGCCGACAGGGCCGCTGCGGCCCAGCGCAGGCCGTCTGCGCTGAGTGCGATCTCGTCGCCATTGGCCAGCTGCGCATGCAGGCTTTGCGGTGTGGCCGACAGCACCATGGCGGCCAGCATCTTGTCGCTGGCCGGGTGCTGCGCCAGCGTGCTCTCGATCAGCTTCTGGCGCTCCACCGGATTGGCCGGCAGGGCGGCAAAGGCCTCGGGGCCGCGGTAGCCGTGGCGCTGGTCATAGGCCAGCACATTGCGGCGCAGCGCATCGTAGGCGGCGTCCTGCTCGGCATTGACCACGGTGGTGGTGACACTGATGCCACGGGTGTAGGCCTCGTCCTTGAACTGGGCCACCATGGCCAGGCGCACCATCTCGGCCACGTACTGCGCATGGTTGCTGTAGCTCTGGCCGTCCATGCGCACATGCAGGTCTTCGGCCTGGGCCTGTTTGAGCTGCGCGTCGTTGATGTAGCCCAGATCGTGCATGCGCTTCAGGACCAGGCGCTGGCGCGCCAGCGCGCGCTTGGGGTTGACCACCGGGTTCACCGTGCTGGGGGCCTGCGGCAGACCGGCCAGCATGGCGGCCTGGGCAATCGTGACGTCCTTGAGCGGCTTGCCGAAGTAAATCCGTGCGGCACTGCTGAAACCATAGGCGCGCTGGCCCAGGTAGACCTGGTTCATGTAGAGTTCCAGGATCTGGTCCTTGCTCAGCGTGCGCTCAATTTTGTAGGCCAGCATGACCTCGGTGAGCTTGCGCGAAAACACCTTTTCCTTGGTGAGGTAAAAGTCGCGCGCCACCTGCATGGTGATGGTGGAGGCGCCCTGCTTGAGGCCGCCGGTCAGGTCGGCAATCACGGCGCGGGCCACGCCCTTGAAGTCCACGCCGCCGTGTTCATAAAAGCGCGAATCTTCAATCGCCAGCAAGGCCTGCTTCTGCACCAGCGGGATGTCCTTGATGGCAATGAACTCGCGCCGCTCCTGGCCAAACTCGCCGATCAGCACGCCCTCGCTGCTGTACACGCGCAAGGGAATCTTGGGCTTGTAGTCCACCAGCGCGTCCAAGCTGGGCAGGTCCAGCGGGGTGGCGGCCCGGGCGGGCAACAGGCCAACAAATAGCAGCGCCAGCAGCAGGCGGTGCAGAAAAACAGGTGTGGAAAATTTCAAGATGGTGCGGGCCGGCGAAGGCGCGATTGGATGCCGGCCTGCGTGGGCACGGCCGACGGTGTGCGGTGCCCATTATCGCAAGCCCGGCGCCACACGGGGCCGGGCCTGCTCGGATGCAAATGTAAATTTGCGTTAATTGCCGGCGGGCTTGCTGCCGGTCATCTCCACATCCACGCGGCGGTCCGGCTGCAGGCAGGCAATCAGCTTGGGTGTGGCCTTGTTGCCCACGCAGCTGGTGGTCACGGGCTGGGTTTCGCCCACGCCCTTGGCAACAATGCTGTTGGCCTGCAGGTTCTGGCTGACCAGATAGTCCTTCACGGCATTGGCACGCTGCTCCGAGAGCTTCTGGTTGTAGGCCGGTTTGCCGATGCGGTCGGTGTTGCCGATGACGGTCACGCTGTCCGAGGTGGTACCGGCCAGCTGGTGCACCAGGTCGTCGAGCAGCACGCGGCTTTCGGGGCGCAGCACCGCTTTGTCAAAGGCAAACAGGGCGTCGCCCGAGAAGCTCACCCGGGTCGGCAGCGGTGCCAGCAGCACCGGGGCTGCCACCGCACGCGGTGCCAGCGGAGCGGCTACCACGGGCGCCGGTGCGGGCGGCACGGGCATCACGGCCACCACGGCGGGGGCTGCAATCACCGGGTCGCAGGGGGCCGTGGCCAGTGCCGGGGTCCATTCACCGTTGTGCCAGCAGGCACCGTCGGCCGCCGTGACGGCGCGGCCGGTGGCGTCCACCACATAGGCTGGGCCGGCGGCCGGGGCATCCGTGGCGAAGACCGAGGCCGGCAGAGCCGCCAGAGTAGCAGCGGCGGCCAGAAGGGTCAGAGAGAAGTGTTTCATGGGGTTTCCTTGGTTGGTTTACGCAACTTTAAAGAGCCGCGCCCTTGCGGTCTGTACGCAAGCACACAGACCGCAAACGCCTGCACGGCGATGCTGGGCCTTCCAACCGGAGAACCTCTATGACAACTTTTCGCAAACACCTGCTCACCCTGGCCTGTGGCCTGGCGGCGCTCACCGTGGGCAGCCAGGCCAGCGCGCAAATCACCTTTTACGAGAACGACGATTTCCGTGGCCGCAGCTTTGCCACCAGCAGCTGGGTCAACGACTTCACGCGCTACGGTTTCAATGACCGCGCCTCCTCGGCCATCGTCGGCAGCGGGCGTTGGGAAGTGTGTGAGGACCAGCGCTTTGAAGGCCGCTGCGTGGTGCTGCGCCCGGGCAACTATGACTCGCTGCGCGCCATGGGCATGAACGACCGCATCTCCTCGGTGCGACCGGCCCAGGCCATGATGGGCCAGGCGCAGCAACCGGAGCAGGACTACCAGCGCCGCCCCAATGAGCGCATCCGCGAGGTCCCGGTGACCTCGGCCCGCGCAGTGGTGGGCCCACCCGAACAACGCTGCTGGATGGAGCGCGAGCAGGTGCGTGGCGGCAACGAACCCAATGTGGGCGGTGCCCTGGCCGGCGCGCTGATAGGCGGCATTCTGGGCCACCAGGTGGGTGGCGGTGCCGGGCGTGACCTGGCTACCGCCGGCGGTGCCGTGGCCGGCGGCGTGATCGGTGCCAACATCGGGCGCAACGATGCGCCACCGGTGGCACGGGAGGTGCGCCGCTGTGAAACCACGGCCAACACCGCACCGGCCTATTGGGATGTGACCTATGTGTTTCATGGCCAGCCGCACCATGTGCAGATGCGCAATGAGCCCGGACGCACGGTGCTGGTCAACGGCAACGGCGAACCACGCCAGTAGCTGCGTGCAAGCAAATGCCCATCGCATTGGGCTTTGTTTGATCTGGTCGCTACCGGCAGTGAATAAGACCGGGGCCCAGGCGCAAATACCGGTCACACCGCGGCGATTGCGCCCATACTGAAACGTATGACTGAGTACAAGATGCCGTGCGCAACCAAGGCGCCCGGCGCCAGGGAGGTGCTGCGCACGGGCACCCATGCAGAACATGTGCGGCTGAACCACCACCGGCTGCTACGGGGCATCACCCAACCGGACTATCCGCTGACCCGCTACCAGCTGGTGCTGCAGCTGTATGCCGGCTTTTACCGCGACTTCGAGGCCGCGGTGGACGCCTACCTGCAGACCCGCCCCCTGCTGTTTGACTACGCCAGCCGGCGCAAGCTGCCCTGGCTGCTGCGCGACCTGCAGCACTACGGCCTGCTGCCCGGGGCTGCATCAGCGGGCATACCGGCCGCGTTGCAGATCAGCAGTGATGCGCAACTGGCCGGCGCGCTCTACACCATCGAAGGCTCGACCCTGGGCGGCCAGCTGATCGCGCGCCATATCGGCACCCGGCTCGGCATCACGGCAGAACGGGGCGGCCGCTTCTTCCATGGCTATGGCGATGCCACCATGCCCCTGTGGCTGCAATGTGAGTCCTTTATGAACCGGGTTCTGGTCGACGACGCCGGCCTGAACACGGCCTGCCTGCAGGCCAGAAACGTGTTCCTGCACCTGGAGCAAACCCTGAATGACCACCCTACTTCCCCCACCGGGCAACACTGAGCGGCAGCAGCTGCTGGACGCAGCCCTGCTGGTTTGCAGCAGCGAAGCCATCCACCTGATCGGGTCCATCCAGCCAGCCGGTGTGCTGCTGGCCGTGGACCGCCGGCTGTTCACCCTGCAGGCCGGCAGTGCCAACCTGGACAAACTGTTTGCCTTGGATACGCGCGCCGCCCTGGGCCAGCCACTGGCCGCACTGATCGGCCAACCCCAGGCGCACTGGCTGGCCGAACTGCTGGAACGCGGCGACTGGGTCGGCGCCAAGATCT
>CANBTQ010000035.1 GCA_947372425.1 Comamonadaceae bacterium
TGCGCAACACAGCCCCGATGCGGGCCGCGTTGCGCAAACCAAACCGTGTGCTCAGGACTCGGAGCCGTCGGCCAGCAGCAGGTTGTAAATCAGCGCGCCCAGAATGGCACCGGCAATCGGGGCCACCCAGAACAGCCACAAATCACCCAGGGCACCGGTCTGCGCAAACAGGGCCGGGCCGGTGCTGCGTGCGGGGTTGACCGAGGTGTTGGAGACCGGGATGGACACCAGGTGAATCAGCGTCAGGCACAGGCCAATGGCCAGGCCGCCGAATCCGGCTGCGGCCTTCCTGGCCGTGGCACCCAGAATGACGATCAGGAAGACAGCCGTCATGGCCACCTCGGTCAGCAACACCGACACCATGTTGAAACCGCCGGGCGAGTTGGCCCCATAGCCGTTGCTGGCAAAGCCGCCCACGCCCTGAAAGCCGGCCTTGCCGGACACGATCAGATAGAGCAGCCCGGCCGCGGCAATGGCACCCAGCACCTGCGCAATGATGTAGCCCGGCAACTCCGATGCGGCAAAGCGCTTGCCCACCACCAGGCCTATGGACACCGCCGGATTGAAGTGGCCGCCAGAGATTGGACCAAAAGCGTAGGCACCGGTCAGCACCGTCAGGCCGAACGCCAGCGACACACCCAACAGGCCAATCCCCACCCCTGGAAACGCCGCCGCCAGCACCGCACTGCCGCAGCCACCCAAGGTCAACCAGAACGTACCCAAAAATTCTGCCGACCACTTTGCACTGTTGCTTGCCATAAAAATCTCCTTCTTCCATAAGCGTTGAATAGACGTCCGGATGGCCACGCCCAAAGCCAGCCAGACTCATTGCACAAGCCACCGTGGTTTGCGCCGGCGCACTATGGACCAAGCAAAATTCCCCCCACTGGAATTGGGTGGATTGGCGCACTGCCTACCCCAGCAGCGCCCGCACGTGGTCGTTCAGGAAGCGGCCACGCGGATCGAGCCTGCGGCGCAGGGCGCGGAAGTCAGCGGCGCGCGGGTACAGCGCTGTCACGTCGTCGGTGTCCAGAAAGTGCATCTTGCCCCAGTGCGGGCGCGACTGGTAGCGGCGCAGGATGGCGTCCACATCACGCAAAAAATCCCAGTAGTCCAGGCCCGGTTGGCCCGACACCGAGAGCGTGATGCTGTCCTGCTGGTGGAAGGGGCTGAGCCAGGCCGCATCCCCTGCGGTGAAGCGGTACTCAATCGGGAACAGGGCATCGGTGTGTCGGGTCAGCATCAGCTCGCGCACCGCACGCACCGCCTGCTTGCCGTGCTGCAGGGGCACGGCGTATTCCAGCTCGACAAAGTTGGGGATGTATTCGATCGGGTAGATATCGCTCGAATATGCAATCTTCTCAAATGGGGTGTGCAGGTCGGGCTGCTCGGGTGACGCGGTGATGTCGATCACCTTCATCTCGCAGACATCGGCCGTTTTCTTCGTCGTCGTGCGCGGTGCATCGGCGGTGTCGGCCAGGCAATACAAATGGCGGCTCGCCGGCGTGGGGCACCAGAAGAATCCGAAGTGCCGGTGCGTGGCGGCCAGCTCGTCGTGGCGCTCCATGCAGGTCTCGAAGTCGTCGCGCCACAAATGCTCGTGCAGCTTGTAGGCGCTGGTGACCTGCAGCGTCAGCTCCGAGATCACGCCCAGCGTGCCCACTGACACTTGCGCCGCATGCAGCATGTCCGTGTCGCTGCCATCCACCACCAGCACGCTGCCATCGGGCTGCACCAGGCGCAGGCCGCGTATGGCCGTGGCCAGGCAGCCCAGGGTGCTGCCGGTGCCGTGGGTGCCGGTGGTAAAGGCACCGGCCACGGCCTGCGAATCGATGTCGCCCTGGTTCACCAAGGACAGGCCACGGGCCTTGAGTTCAATCGCCAGGTCATGGATGCGCGTGCCCGCCGCCACCCGCACCTGCTTCTTGTCCATGTCCACCGCGTTCACGCCGCGCAGGCCGGCCAGTGACAGCAGCAGCCCGCCCGTGCCCACCACCGGCGTGAAGCTGTGGCCCGAGCCGGCCACGCGCACGTTCAGGTCCCGCGCGTCGGCCTCGGCCACCCTCTGGCAGACCTGCTCCTCGGTCGTGGGTGCGCTTTTGTAACGGGCCACGCAGGTCTGGTTGCCGACCCAGTTGCGCCACAGGCCGCCTTTTTCAAATGGCATACGTTCTCCTTAGATTGCGGTGAAGCCGTTGTCGACAAACAGGTGGGTGCCGTTGACAAAGCTGGACTCGTCGCTGGCCAGAAAGAGTGCGGCACTGGCCACTTCTTCGGGGCGGCACATGCGGCCCTGCATGGCGCGGATGGCGGCCTCGCTGGCGTCCACGCCATAGCGCGTGAGCGCCTCCACCTCGCGCAGACCATGCGGGGTTTCGATGAAGCCGGGGCAGACCGCATTGCAGCGGATATTGCGCTCACGAAATTCCACGGCAATGGCGCGCGCAAACATGTGCACCGCGCCCTTGGTCAGGTTGTAAAGCACCTCCATGGGCGTGGCCGCCACCGCCGAGATGGACGAGGTGCAGACAATGCGCCCGCCGCCTGCTGCCAGCATGCCGGGCAGCACCGCGCGCGTCATCAGGAACATGGAGCGCACATTGACGTCCATGAGCTGGTCGTACTCTGCGTCGGTGGTTTCCAGAAAGGGCTTCACCACAATCGTGCCGGCATGGTTGAAGAGCACGGTGGGCGCGCCAAAGCGGGTTGTGGCATGGGCCACTGCGGCGTCCACCTGATCGCGCTTAGACACATCGGCCACGGCAAAGGTGGCCTGCTGGCCCGCGGCCTGCAACTCGGCGGCCAGGGCTACGCCCAGGTCGGCCTGCCGGTCGACGATGGTGACGCGCGCACCCTCGGCCGCAAACAGGCGGGCTGCGGCCGCGCCGCAACCGGAGGCCCCACCGGAAATCAAGGCACTGTGGCCTGCAAGACGCTGTGACATGGTGAGTCTCCTGAAGGGGTGGCCGCCGGGCGGCGGTGCGTTACCTAAACCGCGCGCAGATGCCAGGCCTTGGGCCGGGTGAAAGTGGCAATGCCGTAGGTGGACAGGGTCAGGCCCACGCCCGAGTCACCGTGTCCGCTCCAGGGCAGGCGCGGGCTGACGCGGTCGCAGCAGTTCCAGTACACCGTGCCGGCCTGCACCTGCGACAGGATGGCCTTGGCGCGCGCGGCATCGGGCGTGAAGACGCCGGCAGTCAGGCCGTAGCGCGTGTCGTTCATCAGTTGCACGGCCTCGGCATCGCCACTGACTTTTTGCAGGCCGATGATGGGGCCGAAGCTTTCCTCGCGCATCAGCTCCATGCTGTGGTTGACGTTGGAGAACACGGTGGGCGCATAGAAGCTGCCCGCACCGGCGATGCGTGCACCGCCAACCAGCAGCGTGGCACCCTTGGCCTGGGCATCTGCCACCTGCGCATCCAGCACCGCGAGTTGCGGGGCGCGGGTGATGGCGCCTATGTAGGTGTCTTCACTGGCCGGGTCGCCCACCTGGAAGGTTTTGACCGTGTTCACGAAGGCCGCTACGAAGGCGTCGTAAATCTTCTCGTGCACATAGACGCGCTCCACCGAGCAGCAACTCTGGCCCGTGTTGTACATGGCACCGTCGGCCAGCGACTCGGCGGCCACCTGCACGTTGGCGTCTTCGCAGACATAGGTGGGGTCCTTGCCACCCAATTCGAGCTGCAGCTTGACCATGCGCGGACCCAGGTTCTGTGCAATCTTGGCGCCGGTGGCATACGAGCCGGTGAAGAACAGGCCGTCGATCTTTTGCGCCTGCAGGGCCACGCCCACATCACCACCACCAACCACGGTGATGAACACGTCTTCCGGAATGCCGGCCGCATGCAGCAAGCGCGCCATGGCCAAGCCCGTGAGCGTCGCAAATTCAGACGGCTTGTAGAGCACGGCGTTGCCGGTGAGCAGCGCAGGCACATAGACATTGCCGCCCACAAACCAGGGGTAGTTCCAGGCCGAGATATTCACCACCACACCCAGCGGCGTGTGTTCGATCTGCTCGGTCATGCCGCCTTCGTCGTAGACCGTCTCGGTGGCCAGTTGCGCGTCCACTTCTTTCAGGAAAAAGTCGATGCGGCCCAGCAGGCCATTGAGCTCGTTGCGCGACATCTTGATCGGCTTGCCGGTCTCCGACGTCATGGTGGCGGCCAGGCCATCCAGCTCGGCCACGATGGCGGCGCGGAAGCGGACTATGCAGGCCTTGCGCGCGGCCAGGGGCACTGCAGCCCAGGCAGGTTGGGCGGCGCGGGCACGCGCGGCCTTGGCGGCGACAGATGCCGCATCATCAGCGGGCACGCTGGTCAGCAGGGCGCCGGTGGCGGGGTTGGAAATGTCAAGCGTACTCATGGAGAAATTCCTCGGCTAAAAAATAGTTACATCGCCGCCGTGAGCAGGCGCTCAAAGTCGGCCGCGGTGCAGGGGCGCGGGTTGGTCTGGTGGCAGATGTCGGCGGTGGCAATTTCCACCAGGCGCGGCAGGTGCTCGGGCTTCACGCCGCGCGCAGCCAGGCCGCCGGTGATACCGATGTCGGCCTTGAGCTGTCGGATCCAGGGCACCAGCGCGGCACCGCCACCGGCCACGCCGCACACATGGGCCAGCTCGTCAAACTTCTCCGGCACGGCCGCATAGTTCCAGGCCAGCACGGTGTCCAGCATCAGCGCATTGGCCAGGCCGTGGTGCATGTCGCACACAGCCCCCAGGGCATGGGCGCAGGAGTGCACCGCACCCAGGTCTTTCTGGAAGGCGATGGCACCCATCATGGACGACATCATCATGTCCGAGCGCGCCTTCAAGTTGCCCGGCTCCAGCACGGCGGTTTTCAATGCAGCGGCGGCAATGCGCGTGCCTTCCAAAGCAATACCGTCGCACAGCGGGTGGTAGGCAGGAGACAAATAACTTTCGATGTTGTGCGTGAGCGCGTCGATGCCGGTCGCCGCAGTGACCGAGGGTGGCAGACCCAGCGTCAACTCGGGGTCGGCAAACACCATCTTGGCCAGAATCTTGGGACTGAACACGGTGCGCTTCACGTGCGTGTCGTTCTCGCTCACCACGCTGGAGCGGCCCACTTCGGAGCCGGTGCCCGAGGTGGTGGGCAGGGCCACAAAATACGGCAGGGGGTTGACGATGGGGCGCACAGCCGGGTGGTCCCAGACGTATTCCAGAATGTCGCCCTCGTGCACCGCTGCCAGGCCGACGATCTTGGCCACATCCAGCGCGGCACCACCGCCAAAGCCGATCACGCAATCGGCCCTGTGCGCCCGGTAGGCGGCCGCGCCGTCCATCACCTGGCTGCAGGTGGGGTTGCCGAACACGCCGCTGAATACGGCCACATCCAGGCCCTTCAAGTGGGTCAAAAATTCGGCCATCACCGGCAGCGCGCCCAAGGCCTTGTCAGTGACGATGAGGGGACGCTTGCAACCCGCTTCCAGCAGGTGCGCGGCGACCAACGTGCGCGCACCGGCGCCGAATTTGATGGGGGTGGGAAAGTTGAAAGAGGAAATGCTCATGGTGTGTTCGGAATGAAAAGTTCAAAAGGCAAACAGTGATTTTGCGCGCAAAGCCGGATTGGGCACTCTGCGCACAAGGCCAGCCAGCGCCGGCCTTGTGGCGCATCAAATGATTTCGAAATAGCGCTTCATCTCGTAGTCGGTAACCGCGTCCAGCCACTGGCGCCACTCCCAGTCGCGGGTGGCGGCGAAGTGGTCGACAAAGCCGTCGCCGAACCAGTCGCGGGCGATGCTGGATTTTTCAAAAATGCGGTTGGTCTCGATCAGCGTGCGCGGCGCGCGCGGCACCTTTTCGCCGCCCTTGTTGGTGCCGGTGATGGGCGGTGTGGTGAGCTTGAGGCCCTTCTCCACACCATGCAGGCCAGCGGCAATGACCGCCGCCATGGCGAGGTAGGGATTGACGTCGGCACCGGGGCAGCGCGTCTCCAGCCGCGTGGCCTTCGGTGAACCGGCGATGACGCGGAAACTGGCGGTGCGGTTGTCCATGCCCCAGGTCGGTTTGACCGGCGCCCAGAAGCCATCCACCAGGCGCTTGTAGCTGTTGATGGTGGGCCAGATCATGGGTGCAAATTCCATCAGGCAGGCCACCTGGCCGGCCAGGTAGCTCTCGAACAGCGGGCTCATCTTGCGCTCGGATTTGCCGTCAAAGAACAGGTTGTTCTTGCCGTCGGACAGGCTCTGGTGGATATGGCCGCTGCAGCCCGGCAGCGCCTGATTCGGCTTGGCCATGAAGCTGGGCATGATGCCGAACTGGGCGCCAATCTCCTTGGTGCCGGTCTTGAACAGAATGGCGCGGTCGGCCTGCTCCAGCGCCTCGCTGAAGCCGATGGCGGCCTCGTACACGCCGGGCCCTGTTTCGGTGTGCAGGCCCTCAATCGGCACACCAAAAGCGCGCATGTCATCCATGATGGCGTTCAGAAAATCCCGGTTCTGGTTCATGCGCAACAGCGAGTAGCCAAACATGCCGGGGGTAAGCGGCTCGGGGCCCACGCCTTTTTTGGCGGCCCAGCTCTGCGGCGTTTCCAGGAAGTTGAACCACTCAAACTCCATGCCGGTCATGACCTTGAAGCCCATCTTCTCGGCACGCTTGAGCACGCGCTTGAGGGTCTGGCGCGGGCACTGGGCGTGCGGCGTGCCGTCGGCATAGACAAAGTCGCCCAGCACAAAGGGCACGTCTTCGTCCCAGGGCACGCGGCGCGCCGTGCCCAGGTCGAGCCGGGCCAGCGCATCGGGAAAGCCGTGCTGCCAGCCGGTGGCGGTGGTGTTGTCGTAGGTGACGTCCATCATGTCCCAGCCCAGCACCACGTCGCAAAAACCGAAGCCGCCGGCCGGATAGGGTTCGGCCGCGCCCAGGAACTTGTCGATGTGCAGGTACTTGCCGCGCAGCACGCCGTCGATGTCACTCACCGCGACCTTGACCTTCTGCGCGCCCGAGCGCCGGATGTCGGCCACTGCCGGGTGTTCAGCGGCCTTGTTTTTTTTTGCAGTAGCCATGGTTT
The DNA here is from genome assembly GCA_947372425.1 of Comamonadaceae bacterium. Taxonomy (GTDB): domain Bacteria; phylum Pseudomonadota; class Gammaproteobacteria; order Burkholderiales; family Burkholderiaceae_C; genus Allorhodoferax. Next base: position 7,022 of record CANBTQ010000035.1, read on the forward strand.
GCGAATTCCTTGAAGCGGGTTGATGCCATGCACGATTCTTGCGTGCCAGACCATCGTAGAGAGTCAGCCAGGGGCTGGCTATCCGAAATCGGCATCGGTCACGCGGATGCGCTCGGTACTTACCCGCGCCCGGTTTTTGCTCTTAACCGTGAGAATTGAAGCATGCAGTTTCACCCCGATCACAGCAGCTCCGGACACGATGCCCGCCATATGGCGCGCGCCTCGCTGCGCTTTCAGGATGCGCAGGAGCAGGCCAGTGCCCTGTCCGGCTGGAACCAGGATTACCTGCAGCTCAGCGCCGGTGCTTTCCAGGGTGAGCTGTCGCAGGTGGAGGGCACGGGCATCAAGCTGTTTGTGGAGCGGGTGCAGCAATCGGTCATGCAGACCGGCCAGTTGCCGCCGCGTGTGCTGGCCCTGGGCGTGCCGCTCAACGCCAGTGGCGGCGGCATGTTTTGCGGCCGCAGCTGCGATGTCAACTCGATGCACCTGTTTTCCGGCAACACGGGCTTTGCGTTCCGCACCTCGCGCCAGCACACCATGCTGGGGCTGGAGTTGCAGGTGGGTGACAACGTGGAGCTGCCGCTGCAGGCCGGCACCCTGACACACACGGTGCGGCCCATGGCCAAGATCAAGACCTATGTGATGGATCTGTACCAGTCGGCGCGGCGCGACCCGGCCCTGCTGTCCAACCCGGCGGTGGTAGCCAGTGTGAGCGACTTTCTGCTCGACAGCCTGTTGCGCCGGCCCAACCCACCGGGCGCCCATGCAGACACGGCCACCAGCCACTGGGCGCTGGTGCAACGCGCCGTGGCCCTGATCCAGGAGGCCGCCGACAGCGCGCCCACGGTCACACAAATGTGCCTGGCCCTGGGTGTGAGCCGGCGCACGCTGCAAAACGCCTTTCTGCGCGTGCTGGACATGAGCCCGCTGGCCTATGTGAAGGCGGTGCGCCTGAAGCAGGCGCGCGAGGCGCTGAAGAGCGCACGCTCGGTCACCGAGGCGGCCACGGCCTGCGGCTTCTGGCACTTCGGGCACTTTTCGCAGGACTACCAGACCCTGTTCGGCGAGCGCCCTTCCGACACGCTGCGCCGCCAGAGTTAGCCACTGCGGGGAATTCCGGCTTCCGGCCGGCAGGCGGATGTGCAAGAATCCGCAGCGGCGCACGATCACAGGGCGCCGAGAATATGCATAACAAAATGTCGTTGTTTCGCCTGCGCCGGCGCTGACTGCCCATGTCACGCGTACGGTCCATTCAAAGCCTGCTGGTCGCTGTCCTGCTGGGCATCAACCTGCTGGCACTGGGCGCTTCCGCCTTCTGGCTGAAGCAGAGCAAACAGCAATTCATCCTGAGTGCCGAAAACCACACGCGCAACATTGCCAGTGCGGTGGAGCGCAACCTGTCGTCCAGCGTCGACAAGATCGACTTTGCCCTGCTGCACATGGTGGACGACGTGCAGCAGTTGATGGCGCGTGGCCAGGAGGTGAACCAACAGAGTCTGCACGGCACCTTTGCCAGCTTCCAGTCGCGCCTGCCCGAGATTGAAGGCCTGCGCGTGGCAGACCGCAGCGGCCGCGTCTTTCTGGGCAGCGGCATGGCCCTGAGCAAGCCGGTCAACATCACCGACCGCGACTACTACCGGGCACTGCGCGCGGCGCCGGACCATCCCCTGTGGATTACCAAGCCGGTGTGGGGACGCCTGGTGCAGCACCCCATCGTGATCTTTGCGCGGCGCTACGACAGGCCCGACGGGCAGTTTGCCGGCGTGGTGTTTGCCACCATTTCGCTGGACTATTTCCAGCAACTGCTGTCGCGCTTCGACCTGGGCCCCGAGGGCACCATCATCCTGCGTGACCAGGACCTGGGCCTGATCGTGCGCAGCCCGCCGCTGCCCGAGCGGCCCGCCGGCCAGGTCGGCAACAGTGCGGTCTCACCGGAGTTCCGCAGCGTTGCTGCCAGCGGCAACAAGACCGCCACCTTCTACACCCCGCAGGGCTCGGACCAGCAGGAGCGCATCTTCGCCTTTCAGCGGGTGGGCAACGCACCCATGCTGATCAATGCCGGGGTGTCCAGCACCGGCTACCTGGCTGGCTGGTATGGCGAACGCAACAAGACCATCGCCAGCACCGGCGGCTTCATGCTGGTGACGCTGGCCCTGGGCCTGCTGCTGTGGCGGCTGCTGGAGGTGACCACCCAGGAGGCGCTGCGCAACCGGGTCTATCTGCGCACCGCCAGCGACGGCATCCAGATTACCGACGGCAGCGGCAGGCTGCTGGAAGCCAACGACCACCTGTGCGCCATGCTGGGCTACACGCGGGCGGAACTGCTGGCCATGGACAGCGGCATCTGGCAACAGTGCTGGGGCGACACGCCGGAGCGCGACGCGGTGCGCGCACCGGCCACGCACGCGGGCGAGCCGCTGTCGCTGGAGACCACGCTGCGCCGCAAGGATGGTGTGCTGCTGCATGTGGAGGTGCGCTGCAGCCACTTCTACTGGTCAAACGCGCTGCACCTGCACGCCTCGATCCGTGACATTGGCGAGCGCCGGGCCAATGCCGAGAAGATTGAGCTGCTGGCCTTCTACGACCCGCTGACCAACCTGCCCAACCGGCGCCTGATGCTGGAGCGCCTGAACCGGGCCCTGGTGGCTTGCGTGCGCCACCAGCGCCACTGCGCCCTGATGATGATCGACATCGACAACTTCAAGGTGCTCAATGACACCCTGGGCCATGGCGTGGGCGACCAGTTGCTGGTGGAGGTGGCCAAGCGCCTGCAGGCCTGCGTGCGCCAGGGCGACACCGCCGCGCGCATGGGTGGCGACGAGTTTGTGGTGATCCTGGAAGACCTGGATGACTCCCGCCTGGCCGCCAGCCAGGCCGAGGCGGTGGCTGAAAAAATCCAGTCCCTGCTGCGCCTGCCCTACCAGCTGGACCTGGCCCCGGAAACGGCCGGCGGCGTGCCGCGGGAATACCTGTGCACCTCCAGCATCGGGCTGACCCTGTTCAACGACCAGACGCTGAGCACCGATGAGCTGCTCAAGCGCTCCGACACTGCCATGTACCAGGCCAAGGCGGCCGGTCGCAATGCGGTGCGCTTTTTTGATCCGGGCATGCAGTCGGTGGTGGACGCCCGGGCCGCCCTGGAGGCCGACCTGCGGCTGGCGCTGGCGCAAGACCAGTTGCAGCTGGTCTACCAAGCGCAAGTGGACCGGCACGACCGCATCGTGGGTGCCGAGGTGCTGCTGCGCTGGGTGCATCCGCAACGCGGCATGGTCATGCCCGGTGAATTCATTGCGCTGGCCGAAGACACCGGCCTGATTCTGCCGATCGGGGCCTGGGTGCTGGAGAGCGCCTGCGCCCAACTCACCCGCTGGGCGCAGCAGCCCGACTTTTGCGACCTGACGATTTCGGTCAACGTCAGCGCACGCCAGTTCCGCCAGGCTGATTTTGTGAGCCAGGTGCAGGCCATCGTGCACGCCTCGGGCGCGCGGGCGCAGCTGCTCAAGCTGGAGCTGACCGAGAGCCTGATGGTCAACAGCGTGGAGGACACCATCCTGAAAATGGACGCCCTGCATGCCGAGGGCATCAGCTTCTCGCTGGACGACTTCGGCACCGGCTACTCCTCGCTGTCGTACCTGCAGCGCCTGCCGCTGGACCAGCTCAAGATTGACCAGAGCTTTGTGCGCGACCTGCTGGTCGATGCCAAGGACGCCGCCATTGCCCAGACCGTGGTCAACCTGGCGCAGAACCTGGGCCTGAGCGTGATTGCCGAAGGGGTGGAGAGCAAGGCCCAGCGCGACTTCCTGAGCGGCATCGGCTGCCATGCCTACCAGGGCTATTACTTCGGCCGCCCCTGCCCGCTGGCCGACTTTGAAGCGCTGCTGTGCGCAGAGGCGCTATAGCGTTTCGGTGTTGCCGTCGACCACGATCTCCTGGCCGGAGATGCGCGCCCCCGCCGGCGAGGCCAGAAAGCGGATGGTGCTGGAGATGTCCTGGGCCGAGACAAAGCAGCGCAGCGAGGCGGTCTGTGTGAACAGCCTGCGCACCTGCTGTTCGGTCTGTCCGGTCTTGGCGGCCTCGGCGGCAATCACCCGGTCCATGCGCTCGCCCTCGACCGAGCCCGGACAGACACAATTCACCCGCACGCCTGCGGGGCCCAGCTCCTGGGCCAGCGTTTTGGTCAGGCCGCGAATCGCCCACTTGGCGCTGGCATAGGGCGCGCGGCGCGGAAAGCCATACAGCCCGGCGGTGGAGGAGAGGTTGATGATGGCACCCGAGCCCTGCGCGCCCATGACCCGCGCGGCCTCGCGGCAGCACAGAAAGGTGCCGTCCAGATTGACGGCCATGCACTGGCGCCAGTCGGCCAGCGCCATTTCGGCCACATAGGCGGTGGGGCCGGCAATGCCGGCGCAGTTGACCAGCACATCCAGCCCGCCCAGGGCCTGCAGGCCCTGTGCAAACAGCGCTGCCACCTGCGCCTCGTCCGACACATCGCACAACATGCCCAGGAGCCGGGGGTGTGCCTCCAGGGTCTGCTGCAGGGCACGGGCATCCGCATCGCAGATGAACACCCGGGCACCCGACTGGACAAAGTCCAGCGCGGTTTGCAGTCCGATGCCGCTGGCGGCGGCGGTGATGAGAACGCGTTGTGGCTGCATGGTGCGAGACCCCTGGTGGATGTGGACGCTATCTTGCGCCAGCCACGCGCCGGCGCCATGGGTACTAACGCTGCTTGCTGGCCCACCAGCCTTCCAGGCTGTAGATCACCAGCGCCGCCCAGATCAGCACAAAGCCGACGAAGCGCGCGCTTTCAAACGGCTCATGGAACAGCCAGACACCGATGGCAAATTGCAGGCTGGGCGAAATGTATTGCAGGATGCCCATGGTGGTGAGCGTGATGCGCCGTGCGCCGGCCGCAAACAGCAGCAGCGGCAAGGCCGTCATCGGGCCGCCAAACAGCAGCCAGCCCAGGGTGGCCGCATCGCCCTGCACAAAGGCACTGCGGCCCTGCCAGCTCAGATAGCCCAGCACGCCCAGGGCCAGGGGCGCCAGCAGCAAGGTCTCCAGCGACAGGCCTTCCAATGCACCCAGGGCACCCACCTTGCGCAACAGGCCGTAGGCGCCAAAACTGAAGGCCAGTATCAGCGCGATCCAGGGCGGGTGGCCGGCCTGCACCGCCAGCCACAATACGCCCGACGTCGCCACCGACACCGCCAGCCACTGGCCGCGCCGGGGCCGTTCGTGCAGGATGAAGAAGCCGATGGCCACATTCACCAGCGGCAGGATGAAATAGCCCAGGCTGGCGTCCAGCAGGTGCTGGTTGTGCACGGCCCAGACATAGGTCAGCCAGTTCAGCGTCAGCAGCGCGGCCGACAGCGCAAACGCCGCCAGCACGCGCGGCTGACGGGCCACCGCAGCCAGCCAAGTCCAGCGCCGCAAAACCGCCAGCACACACAGCAAAAACACCGCCGACCAGAGCGTGCGGTGCATTACCACCTCCAGCGGCGCCACGCCGATCAGCTGGTGGAAGTACAGCGGAAACAGGCCCCAGGCGGTATAGGCCAGGGTGGCGTACAGAATGCCGGGATTCATGGGGTCAAAGAACAACGCATGCCGGCATTGTCGCTGCCGCAGACCGGTGGCACTGTCTTGCAGCCGACACGGCATGTTGGCGGGTGCGGCAATCCTGCCGGCGGGCGCCGCTACAACCAGACCTGCTGCGCCACCCGGTGCATATTGCCGCCCATCACCAGCGCGGCCTCAGCAGCAGTCATGCCGGTGGCCTGCAGTGCCGCCTGCAGGTGCGACCAGGCGTCTTGCGGCACATAGCGGATATCCGCAATGCCACGGCCATAGCCGGCAGACTGCGGCCACCAGTAGGCCGGGTCAAAGTCGCCGGGCGGCGTGTCGTCCAACCCGGCCTGGGTCCAGCCGTAGTCCAGGCCTATGCCCACATGCTGCACGCCCACCAGACCGGCCACATAGGCGGCGTGGCGCGCCACGTCCTGCACCGTGGGCCTGGCGCTGCCCAGAAACACCGAGACGCCGCTGATGCACACCACACCGCCGGTGGCGGCGCAGGCGCGTATCTGTTCGTCCGTGATGTTGCGGCCATGCGCCACCAGCGCCAGCGGATTGGCGTGGCTGAACACCACCGGCTGGCTGGATGCCGCCATGATGTCCAGGCTGCACTGCCGACCGGTGTGGGCGCAGTCCATCAGCACACCTGCCGCGTTCACCGCCTGCACCATCTGCCGGCCCAGGGCGCCCAGGCCCTGCGGCACATCGTGGCAGCCACCGGCCACGGCGTTGTTGCGGTTGTAGGCAAAGTGGATTTGCCGCACCCCCAGGGCCGCAAACAGCGCCACCATGGCGGGTTGCTCCAGCAGCGGCACAGCGCCTTCCAGGTCAAAGCCGATGGCGATCTGCCCGCTGGCCCTGGCGTGTGCGATGTCCGCCAGGCTGGTGGCCAGGCGGTAACGCGCGGGCTGCGCCGCAATGGTGGCGCGGTAGCCGGCTATGACGGGGAGGATTTGGGACAAGGGGTTCATGTCCATGCCGACATTGAGGCTGGCATAGTGCACGCCCTGTGCCCGCAGGCGCTCGATTGGCGCGAAGCTGGTCGCGGGATGCAGGGGCAGGCAGACGTGGGATTCCCAGCGGATCGGAGTGGGGGCTTGGGTGCTGTGCATGCGCCAGCATAGCCAAAAAAAACGCGCCCGAAGGCGCGTTTTCAGCGGGGGCCGGCAGGCTTACTGGCTGACCACGCGGACCATTTCCAGGCACTTGTTGGAGTAACCCCATTCGTTGTCATACCAGCTGACCAGCTTCACAAACGTGCCGTCCAGGGCAATGCTGGCGTCGGCATCAAAGATGGAAGTGCGGGTGTCACCGCGGAAGTCGGTGGCCACCACCTTGTCTTCGGTGTAACCCAGCACGCCCTTCAGGGCGCCTTCGCTCTGCAGCTTGATTTCGGCGCAGATTTCGGCCAGCGTGGCGCTGGTGTTGAGCTCCACCGTCAGGTCAACCACCGACACGTCGCTGGTGGGCACGCGGAAGGACATGCCGGTGAGCTTTTTGTTCAGCTCCGGAATCACCACACCCACCGCCTTGGCAGCACCGGTGCTGGAGGGGATGATGTTTTCCAGAATGCCGCGGCCGCCGCGCCAGTCTTTGTTGGACGGGCCGTCCACGGTCTTTTGCGTGGCGGTGGCAGCGTGCACGGTGGTCATCAGGCCGCGCTTGATGCCGAACTTGTCATTCACCACCTTGGCCAGCGGGGCCAGGCAGTTGGTGGTGCAGGAAGCGTTGGAAACAATGGCTTCGCCCTTGTAGGTCTTCTCGTTCACGCCGAACACGAACATCGGGGTGTCGTCCTTGGAGGGCGCAGACAGGATGACCTTGGTGGCGCCGGCATCGATGTGCTTTTGCGCCGTGACCTTGTCCAGGAACAGACCGGTGGATTCGATGACGACGGTGGCGCCGACTTCCGCCCACTTCAGGTTGGCCGGGTCGCGCTCTTGCGTCAGGCGGATCTTCTTGCCGTTGACGACCAGGGTGTTGCCTTCCACGGACACTTCGCCCTTGAAGCGGCCATGCACCGAGTCGTACTGCAGCATGTAAGCCAGGTAGTGCGGCTCCAGCAGGTCGTTGATGCCGACCACTTCGATGTCGCTGAAATTTTGCAGCGCAGAGCGCAGCACGTTGCGACCGATACGACCGAAACCGTTGATACCAATCTTGATAGTCATGTGTGTGTCTCTCTTCCGTTAAAAGTTGATTGTCGAAAAAAACTGGATTGTCTTATTTGCGTTGCAGCAAGGTTTGCACGGTGTCGGCCACGTTTTCGTCGGTAAAGCCGAAGTGCTTGAACAGCACCGGGGCCGGGGCCGACTCGCCAAAGGTGTCAATGCCGACCACGGCACCCACGCCGTACTTCCACCAGCCATCAGACGAACCCATTTCCACCGCCACGCGCGGCAGGCCTGCGGGCAGCACCTGGCTTTTGTATTCCACGCTTTGCTTGTCGAACGTGGTGGTGCTGGGCATGGAAACCACGCGCACCGCAATCTTGCGCTGGGCCAGCAAGAGCTGGGCCTTGAGCGCCAGCTGCACCTCGGAGCCGGTGGCGATGATGACGGCCTGGGCCTTCTTCTTCATGCCCACATCCGAGGGCTCGGACAGCACATAGGCGCCCTTGCTGATGGCGTCGATGCCGCTGGCATCAGGTGCCAGCTCAGAATCGCCCTTGACGGCGTAGCTGATGTTCTGGCGCGACAGCAACAGGGCCGTGGGCTTGCTTTCGTTTTGCAGGGCCACGGTCCAGGCCACGGCGGTTTCGGCCGTATCGCCCGGACGCCACACGTCCAGGTTCGGGATCAGGCGCAGGGACGCGGCGTGTTCGATCGACTGGTGCGTGGGGCCGTCTTCGCCCAGACCGATGGAGTCATGGGTGAACACATGGATCACGCGGATCTTCATCAGCGCGGCCATGCGGATGGCGTTGCGGCTGTAGTCGCTGAAGGTGAGGAAGGTGCCGCCGTAGGGGATGAAGCCGCCATGCAGGGCAATGCCGTTCATGATGGCGGCCATGCCGAACTCGCGCACGCCGTAGTTGATGTGGCGGCCGCCAATCAGCTTGCCATTGGCATCCGGTGTCTGCACCACATCACCCTGGGCGGTGACGCGCAGATTGGGCGTGCACTTGGTGTTGGTCAGGTTGGAGCCGGTCAGGTCGGCCGAGCCGCCCAGCAGTTCGGGCAGGGCTGCGGTAAAGGATTCCAGCGCCAGCTGCGAAGCCTTGCGGCTGGCAACGGTCTCGCCCTTCTGGTGCGCGCCGATGATGGTGTCCACCGCGGCCTGCACAAAGTTTTTGGGCAGCTCGCCCTTGACGCGGCGCAGCAGTTCCTTGGCCAGCGCGGGGTGGGCAGCCTTGTAGGCAGCGAACTGTTCGGTCCAGTCTTTTTGCGCAGCGGCACCCGCCTTCTTGGCATCCCAGTCGGCATACACAGCCTTGGGGATGACAAAGGGCGCATGCTCCCAACCGATGGATTCGCGCGTGAGCTTGATTTCTTCGGCACCCAGGGGTTCGCCGTGGGCCTTGGACGTGTTGGCGCGGTTCGGGCTGCCTTTGCCGATATGCGTCTTGCAAATGATCAGCGTGGGGCGCTCGGTGGATTTCTTGGCCTCGGCAATGGTCTTGGAAACCAGTTCGGCGTCGTGGCCGTCTATGGGGCCCAGCACGTTCCAGCCGTAGCTGACAAAGCGCAGCGCGGTGTTGTCGGCAAACCAGGGAGCGACCTGGCCGTCGATGGAGATTCCGTTGTCGTCGTACAGGGCGATCAGCTTGTTGAGCTTCCAGGCACCGGCGAGCGACGCGGCTTCGTGGCTGATGCCTTCCATCAGGCAGCCGTCGCCCATGAACACATAGGTGTTGTGGTCGACCACGGCGTGGCCTTCGCGGTTGAATTCCTTGGCCAGCAGCTTTTCTGCCAGCGCCATGCCCACGGCATTGGTCAGGCCCTGGCCCAGCGGGCCGGTGGTGGTTTCCAC
>CANBTQ010000036.1 GCA_947372425.1 Comamonadaceae bacterium
ATCGGGGTCCATGGCGCGCAGCTTGTCGCGCTCTTCCTGCGACAGGCTCTGGAAGAAGGCGCGGCGGTCGTTGGTGGCTGCATCTGCGCCAACCGAGGCTGGGCCTGCGGGTGCGGGGTCGGTGGTGGGGTGTTGCATTGCGCCGGCAGCGCCCGTTGCAGGCTCACTGGCAGCGCCACGCTTGCCTTCCGCTTTGCCGCTCCAGTTGCCTCCGCCCCCTGCGCCACCCTTGGCGTTGGGAACGATCACTTCCACCTTGGCGCCATTGCGCAGTCGGTCCACACCGTCCACCACGATCTTTTCACCGGGTTGCACAGGGCCCTCGATAGCCATCCAGTCGCCGTCGATCACGCCGGGCTTGATGATGCGGACCGTGACCGTGTTGTCGGCCTCCACCACATAGACGTAAAAGCCCTGGGCGCCACGCAGCACGGCAGCCTGCGGCACGGCCAGCGCCTCCTTCAGCGTGTCCAACTGCAGCCGCACGCCGACTGACTGGTTCGGGAACAGTGCATCGTTGGCATTGGGGAATACGGCCTTGACCCGGATGGTGTCGGTGGCCACATCAATGGCGTTGTCTATGGTGCTGACATGGCCGGTGGCGAGTTGCTTGCTGCCGCTTTTGTCCCAGGCCTGTACCGGCAGCGCCTGCTTGGTCGCCAGTCGCGCCTGCAGCAAAGGCACCTGCGAAGCCGGAATGGCAAACACCAGGGCGATGGGCCGGGTCTGTGCAATCGACACCAGGCCGTTGGAATCCGAAGGCTGGACCACATTGCCCAGGTCGGCCTGCTTCAGGCCGACGCGCCCGCTGATGGGCGCCACTACCTTGGTATAGGACAGTTGCAGTTGTGCACTGGCCAGCGCGCCCTGGTCCACTTTGACCGTGCCTTCGAGCTGGCGCACCAGTGCAGCCTGGGTGTCGAGTTGCTGTTTGGGCGCCGCATCCTTGGCTAACAAATCCTTGTAGCGCGCCAGGTCCACCTTGGCGTTTTCCAGCTGCGCCGTGTCGCGTGCCAGTGCGCCTTCGGCCTGCGCCGCCGTGGCGGCAAAGGCACGCGGGTCAATTTGCGCCAGCAACTGGCCGGCGCGGACTTGCTGGCCTTCCTGGAACTGGATGCTTTGCAGCACGCCGCTGACCTGGGCGCGCACCACCGCCGTATTGGAGGCTGTCAGGCTGCCAATGACACTGACCATGACGCGAATGTCCTGCTGGCGCGCCGGGCGCACCGACACCGGCTGCACCCCGTTGCCGCCACCAAAGCGGCGCGAGCCGCCTCCACCATTGCCCGCTGCGCCACCCGGGGTACCCGACGTCGCACTACCGACTGGGGTGCCGGCACCGGCATCGCTGGCGCGCGGGTGCAGCTGCCACCAGGCGCCACCGGCGGCGGCCACGGCCACCAGGCTGGCCAAAACCCAGGTTGTGGTCTTGCCAGCTTGGGGCGGTTTGTTAAGGGATCGGTGTGGCTGGTGCTTGGAGTTGCTGCGCATGGGGGGCTTCTTGATTTGTTTTCCGGGGCGTACCTGCCCGTTGTGGCGGTTCGCGTGCGCACATTGTTGCAAGCCTGCGCGCAAGTCGGTGTGACTGCCGGGTGAAGAAGTTCAACTTTACTGTTGCTTAACCGTGCGGGCATCAAGCGTGGGAGTGCGTGGTGGATCATGCACCCATATCCGAAACCCTTGGAAAGAAAACCATGAAAAAGCTGTTCACCCTGTCCGCCCTGCTGATTGCCTCCGGCGCCTGCATGGCCGAGGACGTGGGCCGTGTGATTTCCAGCACGCCCGTGGTGCAACAAGTGGGCGTGCCGCGCCGAGTCTGCAACACCGAGCAGGTGGCAGTGCAGCAACCTAAGTCGGGCGCCGGTGCCGTCATGGGCGCGATAGCCGGTGGCGCCATGGGCAATGCCGTGGGTCGAGGTGCCGGCAATGCCGCTGCCACGATGCTGGGCATGGTGGGCGGTGCCATCGTCGGTGACCGCATCGAAGGCGCGCCGGAGGCCCAGTTGCAGAACGTGCAGCATTGCGCCACCCAGACCTTTTATGAAAACCGCACCGTGGGCTACAACGTGCAGTATGAATTTGGCGGCAAGCAATACGCTGTGCAACTGCCGCAAGACCCCGGCCCGACCATTCAACTCAGCGTGTCGCCGGTGGGCATGCAGACGCAAGGTCAAGGCTATCCGGGCAACGCAGTCGCTTCCCAGCCTGGTTACCAACAACCGGTCACTGTGGTGGAGTCCAGCACGGTGTACCAACCGTATTACGTGCAGCCGTATTACCCCCCGGTGAGCCTGAATCTGGATTACGGCTACTGGGGTGGTCACCGCCACTGGCGCTAACCTGTGCCCGGGCGCGTTGGCAGCGCCTGGTCCACTCCCCGGTCTCCGGCACTAAAACAGGCCGGCTGCCGTGGTGATGATCAAAGCGACCGGGGTGGTGTTGAGGAAGAATGGCAACACACAATACGCGGTGCCGGTTCGGCGCATCAGCCGGCTGGTAAAACTTGCATCGGCAATTTGCCCCGAGATGGCGATGACGCTTGCGAAGTAAAAAAAGTCTCCTCAGTCGGGTGCTTGGTCACCAGGGAAGTTCAGCCCTTTATGTTCGCCATGAATGGCACACACAGTATTCAGGGGCATAACCCGGTTCTTCCTGGAGGTCCCCACCGTCTGTTGTGCAATCGATTCAGGTAGCAGCAGGGCTGTCGTGAGGCCTATGACGAGGCTGGGAAAGCAAGCAAAAGACAATGCATTTTGCGCACGAAAAAAAGCCCGCAGGTTGCGGGCTTCATCCAGCTGAAACAAGGGAGGATGCTGTTTGCCATGGTGACATTGCTGCACCCGGTTCAGGCCACTGGCCTTGACCTCATGGGTTCAAAATTGGCCTTGAACTTGGTTGCCGGGGCCGCCTCCCATGCCACTACCCCGCCGCCCATGTTGTGGTGTATCCCGTTTTCCCGCCAGGGCCTTGCCATCTGTTGCTACGCAGTTGGCAGCCGAGGCAAATACCGGCACTGTGGAAACCAGCCACTGGTTGGCGATGGTTTGCTGATTGGGGCTGAGCACCGCATACAGATCTTTGGCGGCTCGCTCTATGTCTTCCAGGGCTGCCAGGTGGTTTTGTAGGCTGTCAGTCAGGTGCGCAAACTGACGCGGTGCACTGTCGGACGCATAGGCGGCAATTGGCTTTTCTTCGTAGAACAGCTTGCTATAGGCATCCAGGCTGGAGGCGAACCTCACCCAGTAATCCAACTGTGCTGTCGTGAGTTGCAGGCGATCCTGCATCTGTGCACGGTTGCCCTCGTTGCCAACGGCCGGCGCATTCTGTAGCGGCACTGCCGCGTTTTGCACCTGCGAAGCACAGGCCAGGGGCAGCAGCAAGCTGAACGCCAAAGTTATTGCTCGCACAATTGATCCTCAATGCGATGGTGATGGCACAGGTTAAGCGAGGGAGCGGAAGGCCGGCAGGTCCGCGTGGCAAAGTTAGGTGAAGTTCAGGTTTGCGCCGGTCGGAGTGTTCGACGCCTTGCGCACATCCGCTACAAAGCTGCGCGAGGCCATCAGCAGCACCAGCCCGGTCAGCAGCAGCATCAGAGGCACCAAGAACATGGCAAGGTGCAGGCCCATTCCCTTGAACGCATCGGTCATGGGCACGGCACCGGCCGCGGCCATTTCCTGCTTGGCAAAGAAGTCCGACAGTCCCCCCACCAGCGTGGTGCCCAGGGTGGATCCCACCAGGTATTGCGCAGCAAAGTACACAGCCATGGCGGTGGCACGCAGGCGTGGCTCCACCACATCCTGCACGGCGGTATAGACCGACACGTAGTACATGAAGAACAGCACCCAGCCGCTGCCATACAGCAGCAGGAAGACGCGCAGGTCACTGCCCTGCGTTTCGCACAGCGCCAGCGCCACCAGCGGTGCGGCTGCCAGCAGGCAATAGGCGCCCAGCTTCAGGCGGCCGCTGACGTTGCGCCGGTGCGCCAGATCTGCCCCGTAGGCACCCAGGGTCATGGCCAGCAGGCCGGTCAGACCCAGCACCCCGGCTGCCATCCAGCCCGCATCCATGGAGGGCACGCCGTAGTAGCGCTGCAGCAGGGAGTTGAAAAAGGTGTTGGTGCCGTAGGACGCCATGTTGACCGTGATGCCGGACAGGCATATCCACCACAGAGTTTTGACGGCGAATACCTTGCGAAACGCGTGGTCCACGGCTTCGCGTTTGGCAGGTGCTGCGGCGTCCTGCGCGCCCCGCACCGGCTCGCGCACCCACAGCAGCAGGCCACCCACCAGCAGGCCCGCGACGCCCGCCAGCACAAAGGGGATTTGCCAGGAGCCGGTCAGCGCCTTGATTTTGGAGATGACGATGAAGCTGAGCGAAATGCCAATCGGCAGGCCCAGCATGAACAGGCCCATGGCACGGCCGCGCTTGGCCTGGGGAAACAGATCGCCAATCAGGGAAACCGCCGCCGGGCCGTAGCTGGCCTCCCCCAGGCCCACGCCCAGACGCGCCACATAAAAACCCAGGAAGTTGGGGGCTACGCCGGACAGGGCCGTGAATGCGCTCCACACCAGCACGCCGCCGGCCAGCACGTTCTTGCGTATCCAGGTATCGGCCAGGCGGCCCAGCGGCAGGCCGCCGAGCGCAAATGCCACCGTGAACGAAGACACCAGAATGCCCAGCCACAGGTCGCTCAGACCATAGGCCTTGCGTATGTCTTCCAGCACCACGGCGGGAATCATGCGATCCACAAAGTTGAGCAGGTTGATGACAAACAGCAGGGTCAGCACGCCCCAGGCGCCAGGGTAAGTCGCAGTGGGTTTGGATAAGGTGGTGCTCATGCGGCTTGCTTCCAAGTGTAGGGTTCCGGTGCCGCGCTTGGGCGCTCAAGTGTCACCACACTGCTTGGTTGCAGCACCACCACAGCCTGTGCCACAAACTGCTCGGCCAGTGCTTCGGCCGCGGCCCGCGTGCTGGCGCACACCATGACATAGCCGATGCGGTCGGCATTTTCAATCGGCCGACGCACCGCGTCGCCGGCCTGCTTCACCAGTTCCACGCACCGGATGCGCGGGTCGGTGATGGCGGGCAGCGCCACATGTGCCAGCACACCGGCCGCGTGCGCAACAATCCAACGGGTCACGGCAAATACCGGTTGCTCGCGCGAAACCGGTACCGCAGGGGATTGGCCCAGGTGCACATCAATCAAGGCCGAGTGAAACGACCAGTCCAAGGCGTAATTCACCAGCCGGGCAATCTTGGCGCCCACCATGCGGCCATTTACCTCGATCAGGCGCGGGCCATCACTGCTTAGCATCAACTCGGTATGGGTAGCACCCCAGGTGAAATGCAGCGCATCCAGAATGCCAAAAACATAGCGCTCTATGGCCTGCCACTGCGGGTGGTCGGTGGCAAAGCAGCTGCCCCGTATGGCAAAGGAGGGCGCTTCAAAGAACAGCTTTTCATGGACGCCCAGCAGACGGTGTTGTCCGTCCACGCTCAGCGTGTCGCAGCCGATCACCGTGCCCTCCAGCAGACGTTCCACCAGCAGGCGGTCATTGGCGCGCACACCCAGGCCGTAGTCCGCGCGGGAGGGCAGCATGTCTTCCAGCGGGCTCCACAGCGGGTCCAGGTCTTCGGGGTAGCGCAGCACGGCAATGTTCTGCGAGGCGTAGCCGTCGGAGGGCTTGATCAGCACCGGCAGACCCAGTTCTTCCACTGCCTGTTTCAATTCCGCGTTAGAGCGTGCCAGGGCGAAATCCGGCTGTGCAATGCCGGCCTCTGCCAAGCTGCAGCGCACGTTGTATTTGTCGCGTAACCGCACGGCGTCTGCGGCATTGGCGTGCTTGCATTCCAGCATCTCGGCCAGGCAGGCAGCTTCCACCAGTCGGATGTCGAGCAGACACAGCACGGCATCGATGGGGGTTTGCGCGTGCACCTTTAGCACCGCTTGCGTGACGGGGTCAAACGCAAAGTCCGGTATTTCCAGCAGATGCTGTGCCTGTACCAGCCGCGTCCACACAACGTCCTGGCGCATGTAATGGCCCAGGTCCGCAGTGAGGAAGGTGAAGCAGTCGCCGCGCTCCAGCGCGGCCTGAACCAGGTCGAAATCATTGCCACCAGGCAATTCAATGATGAGAAGGTGTGCCATGGTGCAAAAGGGTTGTGTCTATAAGAACAGTGATTCGGGTTCGGTCATCTGCCGGGGGTGGGCTGCCCACTGCAGCACAGTGGACAGTGCGGCCTCTATCTGGTTGTCCGTTGCGCCGTCAAACTGGAAGCCGTCTGCCGTCCATTGGTCGGCGGCGCGTGCGATGCCTATGCTGGGCCCCAACACCGAAGCACCCAGGTAGCCAAACAGGGCGCGCAGGTTTTGGATCACCAGTGCGCCGCCGCTGCATCCCGTGGAGAGGCTGCACAGGAGCACGGGCTTGTTCAGAAAGGGGTTGGCAAAACGCGCGTCGATATGCGCCAGCCGGGAGACCCAGTCGATGGTGTTTTTCAGTAGCGGTGTGGCCTGGCCGTTGTATTCAGGGCAGGCCACGATGATGCCGCAGCAGTGGGCAAAGCGCTGGTGCAGCCCGCGCAGAGTTTGCTGCACAGTCGCATCGTTTTCCAAATCCTGGTCGAACAGGGGCAGGCCTATGCTGCGTGGCTCCAGCAGGTCTACCGCGCATTGCCATTGCAAGGAAAAGGCGAGGTGGTCCAGCAAACGGGAATTCCATGACTCCCGCCGCTGGCTACCGCTGATCAGCAACAGGGTGCTCATGGCAGTCTGCTGCTGTCCTTGCCCGTCCACATTGTCACGCCTTGACGCTCAAGACGGAGCCGGGGCCGGATGCGGCAGGCGTTGTGGCCGATGCTGTGGTTGGGGCGTACTGCCCATGGTGATGGTGGCCGGCACGCTTGGCCTGAAAATCCTGGGCCGCTGTTTGCGCGGCTTGTACATCGCCGTTTTGCAAAGCTTGTGCGATAGCCGCCAGCGGGCTGCTGCTATTGACGGTGCCACTGCCCCCGGTGAGGGACTTCAATGCGTTTTGGGCAGCAGTCATGTCCCCCGACTGGATGGAGGAAAACAGGTCTTTGAAGTTCTGCTGCTTCTGCTGCCAATTGGCCATGGCAACACTCTGTGTGGCGCCGGTGGATGCAGAACTGTTGATGCGCATGCCCATGGGGAACTCCGATCTCAGCAAAAGAAATGGAAGTCTCATGGCGATGGGACTCCGGTTGCGATCAAGTCTGAGGCCGGCAGGCGGATGGCATGCGTCCATAAGCGGGGTGTTTGCCTGCCTATTTACCGCGGGTTTACAGGGGCCTGGCAAATAGGCCGTATTCGGCCAAACTTTACACAGGGCGAAGGTTTAGCTCTAGTGATGACGGAACCTGAGATTCCCATGCATCCGACATGACGCAACCGCCATCTGAACCGAACACCCTACTCACGGAAGAACAACAAGATGCGCTTGTTGCGCGCAAGGAGTTGTTGGTATAAAAAGAGGCTGCGCTGGAGGGTCTCAACATGCGCATCGCGCGCCTGGGCATTGCCTTGGGCCTGAAGCTTGACACCAACGTGGGTTTCCAGATGGCGCTGACGCCCGATGTGACGCCTGAAGCCCACCTGCACCAGTTCATGGATGAACTACGGGGCCTGTTGACACTGCGCTACCGGATGGAAAAGAAAAGCAGTTTGTGGACGAAGTGGGCAACCGGGTTACACACCAGATCGTGATGGAGGTCGAGCAGCACATGGAGCGCATCGGCCTCCAGCACGGCATGGATGGCAACCGGGAAGTGCCACTTTTTTCCGACACGGGCACCTGAATTCCCTATCTTTACAAAGCCCCGGTAAAGATAGGTAAACAGCGGTGTTTTCCCTGCTTTTCATTTGATTTAAGAAAAATTCTGCCGAATTCAAATGGAGGCCCCCACACCCCCCGCAAGGATTCATCATGAGCAGCATCGGCAGTCTTTCCTCCAACATCTACGTGCAGTCCAGCAACCCGCTGCAGAGTACCCAGTCTGCACAGGTCAGCGGTTCGGATCCGGACGGCGACGGTGACGGCGGGCAACGGGTTCACAAGTCGGGTGGCCATGGCCACGGCCAGATGCAAAACGCGCTGATGCAGGCATTGCAAAGCCTGGGTCTGGGTTCCGTATCGGGCAGCACCGGCACCAGCGCCACCACCAACGCGCAGAGCAGCAGCACGACCACCGACAGCGATGGCGATTCGGACGGTTCCACGTCGGCCACCAGCAGCCTCAAGGCGGATATGCGCCAGTTCATGCATGCGCTGTTTCAGGCGGTCAAGGCCGACAGTGCCAGCGGTACCTCGGCCACATCCGGCACCGCCGGTTCCACGGCCAGCGACCCCAAGGCCAACTTTGCTGCCGGTCTGTCGGCGCTGATTTCGCAGGTGAGCAATGGCCAGGCACCGGCGGATTTGCAAAGCGCGTTCTCCAAGGTGGTGACCGATTTGCAGGGCGCCAGCGGTGCAGCCGGTGCCAGCACCACGAGCAGCACCAGCACCCCATCGACCACCAGCGGCCCGCAAGCGACGCTGCAGGCGCTGCTGACCCAGATGCAGCAAAACCTGGGTTACGGACCTTCCGGCAGCACCGCCGCGCTGAGCAATTTGCTGAGCGTGCAGGCTTAGGCTGCGCCAGCCAGGCTGCCCTTGAGCAGGTCGGGATAGTCCTGCTGCAGCTGCTGTACCAACTGCTGCACCGCGGCTGACTCCAGTCCGCGCGGGCGCGGCAGGCTGACCGCAAAATCGAGTGCGATGTGCGACGGCCCGGCGGATAAGAACAGCACGCGGTCGGCCAGCGAAAGCGCCTCGGCCAGGTGGTGCGTGACAAACAGCACGGTGGGCCGGCTGGCCTGCCAGAGCGTGCACAGCTGCGTACGCAACTGTTCGGCCGTAGGGCCGTCGAGCGACTGGAAGGGCTCGTCCATCAGCAGCAGTTGCGGCGCAATCAAAAAGGCACGCAGCAGCGCCACGCGCCGCTGCATGCCACCGGAGAGCTGTTGGGGAAACAGCCCGGCACAGTCTTTCAGGCCGACCCGCTCCAGGGCTTGCGCCAGCACGTCGCCGCTGACATGTTTGTCCGCCAGCGCCAGGTTGTCTGCCACCGTCAGCCAGGGCATCAGGCGTGGCTCCTGGAACATGAAGCCCACACGCGTCTGCTGTGCCAGCTCCAGGCTTCCGTCATAGGCCGTGTCCAGCCCGCTGATGATTTTGAGCAGCGTGGTCTTGCCCGCACCCGAGGGGCCGACAATGGCCACGAACTCGCCCGGCGCCGCGCTGAAGGCCAGGTTCCGGATGGCGCAGTGGCCATTGGGGTAGTGCTTGGCGGAAACAGTGACGGACAGCGTGTTCATAGGCGCCAGCGGTTCAGCCGCTGCTCCAGCGGGCGCAGCAGCAACGCCTCCAGCAAAAAGATCACGCCCGAAAAGGCCAGGCTGTAGGCCAGGATGCTGGTGATGTCAAAGAAGTGAAAGAAGCTGCCGATCTGAAAGCCCACGCCGTCGCTGCGGCCCAGCAACTCCACCACCAGCACAATCTTCCAGATCAGTGCCAGGCCGTTGCGTGCCGAGCTGAACAGGCAGGGGTAGAGCTGCGGCAGATAGACCTTGAAGAAGCGCTCGGTCTTGCGCAAGCGATAGACCTGGGCCACCTCCATCAGGTTGGCGTCCACGGCGCGCGCGCCCTCGCGCAGGTTGATGGCCACCATGGGAATCTTGTTGATCACCACGGCCAGAATGGCCGCGCTCTCGCTCAGGCCGAACCAGATGTAGCACAGGATGGTGGTGACCAGGGCCGGTATGTTCAGGCCCAGAATCAGCAGGCTGTCCAGCAGCCGGTCCCAGCGGCGCGAACGGCCCATCAGGATGCCAAGCCCCACGCCCAGCAGCATGGCCAGGCAGAAGCTGATGGTCACGCGGCCCAGTGTTTTGCCCAGGTGAAACAGCAGCTCACCGGACAGGATGTCACGCCATAGCACCCCGGCCACCGCCAGCGGTGTGGGCAGCACCCGGCTGTGTGCCTGCAGGGCCACCAGCTGCCACAGCAGGGTCAGCAACAGCAGCGGCCAGACGCGTGACCAGCTGCTGTTGGCGGCGTTCGCCGGCGGGCTCAGTTCTTGGGACATGCAGGCGGCTTGTAGCCGTTCCAGAAAGTGCCTTCGCTCAGCGTGCGCGACCGCCCCACCAGCTTCTCCCCACCGGTCTCGGCCAGGATGCGGAACACGGCAGCCGCCGTGCTTTGCGCGTCGGTCTCCGCGCAGCCGGGAATGCCGTTGCGGTAGCCGCTGCGCAAGGCCACAAAGGTGGACTTGTCTTCGGCACGCATCAGGGGCTTCAGGCGTTCCCATTCGGCATCGCTTTTGGCCATGATGCCCTTGGCCTCGGCCGAGGCGGCCAGAAAGCGTTCCATCGCCTCGCGGTTCTGGTTGGCCCAGTCTTCGCGGAACACCCAGCCAATCATCGGCAGTGGCTTGTCCACGCCCAGGCCGGCCAGCAGCTCAGGCAGCCTGACCAGCGGCCGCATGCCATTGGCTTCCAGGCGCGCATCAAAATGCCAGACGTTCAGTGCGGCATCCACCTGGCCGCTCAGGGCCAGCTCATTGAGCAGTGGTGGCGCGGCATACACCGGGCGCAGGGCCGCAGCCAGATCCAGGTTGAACTTGGCTCCGGCATAGGCGCGCAGCAGCAGCCAGGTCTTGTCGTAGGGGCCACCGGAGATGCCCAGCGATTTGCCTTTGAGGTCGGCCACGCTGCGGATGCCGCTGTCGGCCTTGACCATGACCGAGCCGACGGCATTGGAGTACGGCACAAAGCTGTAGTTGAGCCCCTCGGCGCGCTGGCGTGTGACCCAGATCCAGTCCGACACGATCACATCCACGGCGCCGCCCTGCAGGGCCACGGTGGAGGCGTCGCCCGAAGCCAGCGGCACCACCTTGAGATGCAGTCCGCGCTTCTGTGCCAGCTTGTTGGCTTGCATCACATCCAGCTCCCAGTTCACTGTTCCAAACTGGAGCACTCCGATGCGCAGTGTGACATCACCGCTCTCGGCTGCGTGGCACAGGGTGGCCGCCATCGCCAGCACAAGGCCGGCAAGGCGGTGAAATAGAAGGCGCAATGTCATGGCTGGCTGCAGCACCCGCAGGTGTTGTCTCTCCGGATATAAGAATAGTGCAAGCCTTAGCGCAAGTGGCGTGCCAGCCCGCAGCTGCTTTCAGCGGATGAGCAGGCGCTCGATCCAGTGCGCGCCCGGGGCCACATCGTCGCGTTGCGACTTGTCGTAGGGCGGGAGGGTCAGGTTGTCGGGCGGTGCGCTGATCAGGTTCAAGTCCACTGCCTGGGGCAGGCCCACCAGGCCTTCACCATCCGGCTCCAGCCGGAAGTACAGACCGTTCCACAGCTTGGCGCCAAAATCACGCGGCTGCTTGTAGAGGAACAGCAGGCTGTGCTCCAGCCAGGCGTAGTCGCGCTTGCTCACCACGCCCGGTGTGCGGTAGGGGTAGGGCACGTGGCACAGGACCTCGTCGCCGCCCTCCAGGCATTTGAACTCCTTCATCGACAGGAAATGGTCGGTAAAGCGCGTGCCATCCATGCTCAGCCTGAAGCCGGCGGCGCCGTTTTTCAGGGGCGTGAAATCCACTGTCCCGATGGGGATGCGCTGCTGGTCGCGGGTGAGCACGCTCAGGGTTTTGACACCCTCCATCTCCCAGGCCTGCGCCAGAGAAGCCGCGGCCACCAGGGCGATGCAGAGGATCAGGCGGCCCGTGCCGCGCAGGGTTGTAACAGGGTTGTCCATTGCTTGTACTCGTCCATGCGGTGATCTGCCGGTAGACGGTATTTTAGTGAAGCCCTCAACGTTTGTGCATCCATTCGGACATTCCGCATGCAGCCCCGGTGTCAGGCACTGGGCGCGCCGAATGCCATCCGGCCGGCAAACGGCGCGGCGTCTTAGCGCAGCGACTCTTCCAGATCGATCTGCACGGTCAGCGCATCGGCAATGTTGCCGAGCTGGTCGTTGAGTTCATCCAGGTCCAGCGTCTGCGGCACCTGGATGCGCGCTACCGCCTCGAACAGCGGGTCGCCGCTCATGGGCGCACTGGTGATGCTGGTGTCCATCTCACACACGCTGATGCCGCGTGCGGCCAGCGCATGCGCCACCTCGCGCACGATGCCGGGCCGGTCATTGCCCACAATGCCCAGGCGCAGCAGGCGCAAGTCGCGCGGGGGCGCCGCGCCGGCGGCCTGCGCCACCAGCACCGACAGGCTTTGTGCCGACAGTGCCAGCAGTGCCGCGCGCAGCGCTGCAGCCCGGTCCGGCGCCACCTCCACTTTCACAATGCCGGCAAACTGCCCGGCCAGCTCGCTCATGCGGCTCTCCAGCCAGTTGCCGCCGTGTGCCGCCACGGTGACGGACAGCGTCTCCACCAGACCGGGCTGGTCGGTGCCTACAAAGGTAAATACCAGCGGTGTGGATGCAGACATGGCGGCTCCTCTAATGCTGCAGAACGATGGTGACCAGGGCCGATGCAGGCGTGCGCGCCGTCACGCTGTGCGGCACCTCGCCCAGCAAAAACATCAGCTGGCCGGCCTGCAGCAGCGTGCTGTCGCCGTTGACGCCGACCTCCAGCGTGCCTTCGATGCACTGGATGGTGATCTCACCCGACACCTTGTGCATGGGCATGGATTTGCCCGCCGCCAGCACCAGCCGGATCACCTCCAGCTGGTCGGACTTGAACAACGCCACGGTGCGCTGTTCCGCCAGGGCGGCGCCAAAGGCTGAGACCGCAATCGGCTGGCCCGAAAGTGCATGGGGGATGGACATGGTGCGTGCTCCTCAAAGGTAAGCGGGTGCCCAAGTTATACCGCAAGCACCGGCGGCTGTGCAGCCACATTCCGCCTCCCGCAGTCCGCCGGGACGGCTACAAGAATCCCATCGGGTTCTTGGTCACCGCCACCGACGCGATCCAGCCCAGCACCAGCAGCGCCGCAAGCCAGGCCGCAGCCCGCACCGGGGTGGAGAAGCGCGGGCGCAAGGCCACCACACCCAGTGCGATATAGAGCACCAGCCCGATGATCTTGGCCATCACCCAGGGGGTGTTGGCCGGGTTCAGGTGCGCCATCCCGGCCAGGCCCAGGGCCGACAGCAGCAGCACCGTGTCCACGATATGCGGCAGTGTCTTGGCCAGGCGGCCCTGTACCCAGCGCGCGCCGCGCAGGGCGGCCAGGCCGCGCACAAAGAAGCTGGTGGCCGTCAGCGCTACCGCGCCCAGGTGAATGTGTTTGATCGTTGCATAGTCCATGCGGCAACAGTCTAGTGCAGCGGCGCCTGCGCCGTGCCCGGCGCAGCCCATGTCCGTGCGCTGGCAAGGGTATGTCCATGTATCATGCCGTGATATTCATGAAGGCTGCCATGACCCTGTGGTCCCGCTGTTACCAATGGCTGATGTCCGAGCGCTGGCGTGCCGCCTTTGGCGCCCTGTTGGGCATGGGCCTGTGCTCGGTGTTTTTGCATGCGGTCACGCCCGGCGGCCACTGGATGCTGGCGCCGCTGGCCGCCACGCTGGTGATTCTGTATGTGCAGCCGCACAGCCCGGTGGCCCAGCCTTGGCCGGTGATCGGCAGCTACCTGCTGTCCTGCCTGGCCGGCCTGCTGTGTGCGCAGCTGATTGCACTGCCGCAGCTCAGCGCCACGCTGGCGGTGGCACTGAGCATCTGGCTGATGCTGCGCCTGCAGTGCGTGCATCCACCGGGTGCCGGCATGGCCCTGGTCATTGTGCTGGAGGGCCCGCACACGGGCAATGCCGCCCTGCAACTGCTGGCGCAGGTGGGCCTGAATGTGGGCATGGCCATGCTCTCCACCATGCTGGTGAGCAAGTTTGTTTTGCGCCGGCCCTACCCCTACACCGCGCAGGCGGCACCCGTCAGCAAGCACCAGACGGCAGACGCCACCCCCATGCGCCGCATCGGCCTGGTCCACGCCGACCTGGCCAGTGCCATCCATGCACTGGACACGTTTGTGGACGTGCAGGAAGACGAACTGCTGCAGATCTACAACCTGGCGGTGGACCACGCCTTTGGCCGCCATGTGGGCTTGACCTGCGCCGACATCATGTCGCGCGACGTGGTCACGGTGCACTTTGATACCGCACTGGAAGCGGCCTGGAACCAGCTGCGCCTGCACAAGATCAAGTCGCTGCCGGTGGTGGATGCGTTTGGCCATCTGATCGGCATCACCACCGTGGCCGATTTTCTGCGCCAGATGGACGACACCACGGCTGCCGGCATTGCCGTGCGCTTGCAGGGACTGCTGCGCCGCACGCCCGGCCTGACCTCGCAAAAGGCCGAGGTGGTGGGGCAGATCATGAGCGCCCGGGTGTTCAGTGCCCACCCCGAAACCCCGATTGCCACGCTGGTGGCCCAGATGTCCGACAACGGACTGCCGCATATTCCGGTGGTGGACGCGCAGCGCAAGGTGGTGGGCATCGTGACCCAGTCCGACATGCTGGCCGCGCTCTACAAGCGCATTGCCGTTTCCGAGGCGGCGGCGCGGGTGTGAGCCGCTGGCCGGCCTTATTTTTTGGCGCTGCTGGCTGCCGCCCGGCGCGTGGCCGGCATCTGCACGCGGCGGCTCGCCGGCGCCAGCAGATCGGCCAGACTGACGGCGTCCAGCACCGCCAGGTAGGCGTCGGTGGCCTGGTGCAGCACTCCCTTGAGGCGGCAGTGCTGGATCAGGCTGCAGTGGTTGCTGCCGGGCTCAAAGCACTCGACCATGGCGAAGTCGGTTTCGGTCTGGCGCACCACGCTGCCGATGTTGATCTCGGCGGCCGGTTTACGCAGGCGCATACCGCCGCCCCGCCCGCGCGTGGTGTCCAGCAGCCCCTGCGCGCCCAGCTGGTGCACGATCTTGGTCAGGTGGCTGCGCGAGATGCCATGGCTGTCGGCAATCTCGCTAATCGTCACCGGCTGGTCGCGCAGCTGGCAGGCCGCGCAGTACATCAGCACGCGCAGGGTGTAGTCGGTCCACTGGGTCAGGCGCATGGCGTGGGGGCTGCTTCAAACAAAAGATTCATTTTGCATGAATTTTATCCAATACAATACATTCATATTAAATGTATCTTTAAGGATGTCACGCCATGAATGCACGCCTGCAAACCACCGAACCCGCCAGCTTTGACCTGACGCCTGAGCAGACGCTGGGCCGGATTGCGGTAGAGCTCCCCGGTGCCACCGCCGTCTTTCGCCGCCTGAAGCTGGACTTCTGCTGCGGCGGTCAGGTCAGCCTGGCGCTGGCTGCCGATGCCAAGCACCTGGACCTGGACGCCGTGCTGGCCGAACTGGGTGCGCTGCAACGGGTGGACCAAGCCGTGCTGCCCAGCAGCCCGGCGGCGCTGATCGAGCACATCCTGGCGCGCTACCACGCCGTGCACCGCCAGCAACTGCCCGAGCTCATCCGCATGGCGCGCCGCGTCGAGGCGGTGCACCGCGAGCACCCGCAGGTGCCGGCCGGCTTGGCCGAACTGCTGGACGCCATGGAGCAAGACCTGCTGACCCATATGCACAAGGAAGAGTCCATTCTGTTCCCCATGCTGCTGGCCGGCGGTAACCCTTTTGTCACCCAGCCCATCCACATGATGCGGGCAGAGCACATCCACCACGGTGCTATGCTGGACCGGCTGGCTGAACTGACCCGCAGCGCCACACCCCCCGAGGGCGCTTGCAACACCTGGCGTGCTCTGTACGCCGGCATCGCCCAGCTGCATGACGACCTGATCAACCATATCCACACCGAAAACAACATCCTGTTCGTGCAGTTCGAGCAAGCGCCGCCGGCAGCCCGCCCCGCGCCTTGTTGCGGTTCCTGCGGTGGATAAACACCCGAGATAAAGTACCCATGGAGAAGCGGCCCGCGCCCCACAAAGTCATACCCATCCAAGCAGTGGAGGGGTTTGTCGACAACCGATTGTTCCTGGTGGCGCAGCCCGACAAGGTGTATCCGCGCTCGGTGGCCGGCTGGTTTGCCAGCTGGCGCTGGGTCATGGTGTGGGTGACGCAGATCGTGTTTTACGGCC
>CANBTQ010000037.1 GCA_947372425.1 Comamonadaceae bacterium
CAGAATGCCGGCGCCCACCACAATGGCGGTGCCGTGCTGGTCGTCATGGAACACCGGAATATTCATGCGCTCGCGCAGCTTGCGCTCCACATAAAAGCAGTCCGGCGCCTTGATGTCTTCCAGGTTGATGCCGCCAAAGGTCGGCTCCAGCGAGGCGATGATGTCCACCAGCTTGTCCAGGTCGTGCTTTTCGTTGATCTCGATGTCAAACACATCGATGCCGGCGAACTTCTTGAACAGCACGCCCTTGCCTTCCATGACCGGCTTGGCCGCCAGGGGACCGATGTCGCCCAGGCCCAGCACGGCGGTGCCGTTGGTGATGACGGCCACCAGATTGCCACGGCTGGTGTACTTGAAGGCGTTGTTCGGGTCCTTGACGATTTCCTCGCAGGGCGCGGCCACGCCGGGCGAGTAGGCCAGCGCCAGGTCGTGCTGGTTGACCAGCTGCTTGGTCGCCGCAATGGCGATCTTGCCGGGGGTGGGGAACTCGTGGTATTCGAGGGCGGCGCGGCGCAATTCGGCGCGCTTCTCGGGGGTGTTGGAGGAACTGGGGGTCAGTGACCCGGTGGAGGAATCCTGTGTCATTAGCGTCCTTGTACAGCAGGGCGGGCGCGAAGGCGGAGGCACCTGATGTGGGACGCGATTGTAGACCTCGCGTGCTACACCAGCCAGGGCAGGGGGCTGCGGAAATCCTGCCTTGGCAAGCCACCCCGATAGTGCTATGGCACCGAATGCAAAGCCGTTTCGGCGGTCTGGAGTTGCGTGGCTTTGCTCAGCTCCATGCGCCGCGCCGTGCTCTTGCCGGTGAGCACAAAGCCGCGCTGTGTGCCCCGGTCGTCCACAAAGCGCCAGACGCCACCCGGCTCCACGGCATCCGCGACCCAGTGGCCGACCCCGTCTGCAGGGGCGGGAACCACCACCACCGGCAGGGCCGGGGTCTTGATGGACACCGGCATCAGCGGGAATACCAGCGCGGTGGGGGTGCCCGCCAGGGTGGCGGCCAGCGCCCGGGCGGCGTTCATGATGGGCATCACATACGGCAGCGTGCGCTGCCCGGCAGAGGCATATTGCGCGCCGTCGCCCAGGGCATAGACCTGTTCGGCAGAGGTCTGGAGAAACCGGTCCACCACAATCCCGCGTTCGCACAGCAGGCCGGCGGCATGCGCCAGTGCGGTATCGGCGCGCAGGCCGATGGCGCTCAGCACCGCATCGACGGCCAGCACCGTGCCATCCGCCAAGCGAACCCGCAGCGGTGCCGCGGCGGTGGAATCCGCCACCTCCACGGCCTGCGCCGTGGTGCCGAAATGCCACAGCGCGCCGCGCTCCAGCAAGGCCTGCTGCAGTTGCAAGCCCGCCGCTTCGGGCAGCAGGGCCGCCAGCGGGCGCGGCGACGGGTCCACCACATGCACGCGGTGACCGGCCTGCAGCAAGTCGTTGGCAAACTCGCAGCCGATCAGACCGGCGCCTATCACCAGCACGGTCCGGCCTGCAGCCGCCGCCCCGTCCTGGTCGTTTGGCGTCAGGCCCGGCTGTGGCGCTGCCGGCCATGCCTTCAGGCGCTCAAAAAACACTGCAAAGTCATCCAGTGAATTCACCGACATCACCTGCGCCGCCGCATCGCCGGCCATGGCCGACCGGATCGGCCGGGCGCCGGTGGCCAGTACCAGCTGGCCATAGGCCAGGGTCTGGATTGCGCCCCCGGACCGCACCGTCAACCGCCGCGCGGCCGTGTCGACCTGCTCCACCGTGCTGCGGGACAACAGCGTCACATCCAGTGCCTCCACCATGGCGGCGGCGGCTGTGCTGACCAGTTGTGCCGGCGTGCGCTTTTGCGCCAGCGCATTGGACAGGCCGGGCTTGGCATAAAAATCACCGCTGTCCGCCGTCACCACAATCACCGGCGTGACGCTGTCGAGCTTGCGAAATTCGCGCACCGTGGTCCAGCCTGCCAGCCCGGCGCCGACCACCACCAGCGCTGCCGCCGGATGCGGAGCCTGGCTGTTGGTAGCCGGGGCCTCGGCAGGGCTGCCGGCCGGATTTGCAGGGTGCGCGTGCATGCTCAGATCTCCACGGCTTCGAAGTCGGCCTTGGCCACGCCACAGTCCGGGCAGGCCCAGCTCTCGGGCACATCGGCCCAGGCGGTGCCGGGCGCCAGGCCGTCTTCCGGGCGGCCGGCGGCCTCGTCGTACACAAAGCCGCAAACGATACAGATATAGGTTTTCATGGTGTCGGGTCTTTCAGATAAACAGGATGGGGATGGATGTCGGTCGTGCCGGGGCCGCGGCGCTCAGGCGCTGACCTTGGCCAGTTGGGCCTTGTAGTGGTTGGCATGGCGCTCTTCCACCTTGGCCAGGGCGGCAAAGCGCTTTTGCGCCTTTTCCAGGGTGGCGCGGAAGGCGGCAGCGTGTTCGCGGCTCTCGGCAATCTGTTCGTCCATCTCGGCCACCGCCGCGGCCTGGCCTTCGGCCTCCGCCGTCTTGCGAAAGCCGGGGTACATCTCGGTGTACTCATAGGTTTCGCCGTCAATGGCAATCTGCAGCGCCTTGGCCGGCGTCATGCTGGCCTTGGGATAGAGCAGGTCCAGGTGGCCGAAGGCGTGCATCACCTCCTGGTCGGCCGTGGCTTCGAAGGTGCGGGCCGTGTCCTCGTCACCGGCTTCACGGGCCAGCTTGGCGAAATAGCGGTACTTGATGTGGGCCATGGACTCGCCGGCAAAGGCGGCTTCGAGGTTGGCCATGGTTTTGATTTCGGGGCGTTGTGCAATCGTCATGGTGGGCTCCAGGGGGTTGAATACTTGCTTGGTAGAACATTTCTATCAGCACGAAACGAATGTTAGTCCTCATCTATAACAAACACCAATTGCTTTTGCCTAAAGCAGGCATAGCCCCTGTCAGGGCCTGCGTTGCACAATGCTGCCAGCGCAGTGCCTGCGCCACGGAGCGTTTTCCATGAGCACCCAGACCGATCCCCTGTTTCCCGCCCTAGAGCCCACGCGCCACGGCCTGTTGGCCGTGGACGCCATCCACACCCTGTACTGGGAGGAATGCGGCAACCCGGACGGCGTGCCGGTGCTGTTTCTGCATGGCGGCCCGGGTGCCGGCCTGAGCCCAAAACACCGGCAGTTTTTTGATCCGGCGTACTACCGCATCGTGCTGTTTGACCAGCGCGGCGCCGGACACAGCACGCCCCTGGGCGAAACCCGCCACAACAGCACGCAGCTGTTGATCGACGACATCGAGCGCCTGCGCGACCTGCTGGGCGTGAATCAGTGGCTGGTGTTTGGCGGCTCCTGGGGCTCCACCCTGGCACTGGCCTACGGCCAGGCCCACCCGCAACACTGCACCGGCTTTGTGCTGCGCGGCATCTTCCTGTCCACACCGGCCGAGATCGACTGGTTCCTCAACGGCATGCGCTGGTTCTACCCGGATGCCCACGCCGACTTTGTGGCACCGATTCCGCCGCAAGACCGGGGCGACCTGTTACAGGGCTTTTGCAAGCAGCTGTTCGGGGCTGACCCGGAGGCGGGACTGGCCGCTGCACGGGCCTGGGGCCGCTACGAGGGCCGCACCATCCATCTGCTGCAGCACCCGGAGGTGGAGGAAGAGTTTGGCAGCGCAGCGGTGGCGCTGGGCGTGGGCCGTCTGGAGGCGCACTACTTCAGCCACGCATCCTTCTTCACGGAAGACCAGCTCATCCGCCAGGTGGACCGCATCCGGCACCTGCCGGCCGTCATCATCCAGGGTCGCTACGACGTGATCTGCCCGCCGCACTCGGCCTGGCGCCTGCACCAAGCCTGGCCGGAAGCCAGCTTTCACATCATCCCCGACGCCGGCCACGGCGCTTTTGAACCCGGCATCGCTGCCGCACTGGTGCGGGCCACCGAGCAGTTCAAGCGCGACGGAACTCTGTAAGGGCAATCCGCCGCCGCCCGCCCCACAGCGGGTAGCGCAGGGCCACCGGCTCAGACCTGGGGCAGCAGAAAGCGCCGCTCCCAGGCGCTGATCTCGTGCAGATAGCTCTGGTATTCCAGCGCCTTGACCGCGCAATAGCCGGTCACAAAGGCATCACCCAGCAGCGCGCGCGCCGACGGGCTTTGGGCCATGCGCTGGTGGGCCTGCAAGAAGCTGCGATCCAGCGCATGCGCCTGTTGGTAGGCATTGGCGCCCGGCTCCAGCGGTACCGAGGGCTGCAACTTTTCGTCCAGTCCGGCCAGCCCGGCAGCCAGCGAGGCGGCAATCGCCAGATACGGGTTGGCGTCGGCACCGGCAACGCGGTTTTCCACCCGGCGCGCGGCTGCGCTGCTCTTGGGGATGCGCAGGCCGGCGGTGCGGTTGTCATGGCCCCATTCCAGGTTGATGGGTGCCTGGCTGCCCACCACAAAGCGGCGGTAGGAGTTCACAAAGGGCGCAAACACCAGCATCAGGTCCGGCCCATAGGTCTGGATGCCGGCAATGAAGTGGCCGAAGGCGGCGCTCTCCTCACCGCTTTCGGTGCTGAAGATGTTGCGCCCGGCGCTGTCCACCACGCTCTGGTGCAGATGCATGGAGCTGCCCGGCGCGCCGCTGATCGGCTTGGCCATGAAGACGGCGTTGAGTCCGTGCTGGATGGCAATCTCCTTGGCCGCGTACTTGAACAAAAAGGCCTGATCGGCCACCGCCACCGGGTCGCCGTGCACCAGGTTGATTTCAAACTGGGTGCTGCCGACCTCGTGGATCCAGGTGTCGGACCGCACGCCCAATCCGTCCAGCGCGCTGCGGAAGGCATCCCAGAACGCGGCGTGCTCATTGAGCATGTTCATGCTGAAGGCCGACTGTCCGGCCTCGGCGCGTCCATTGCGGGCCACCGGGGCCGTCAGGGGAATGGCCGGGTCGACACAGGGTGCGGTCAGATAAAACTCAATCTCCGGTGCCACCACCGGGGTGAGCCCTTGGGCCGTGTAGCGCGCCACCACCACCTCCAGCAGCGAACGGGCCGAAAACGCACAGGGCTCGCCGCTGAGTTCCATGCAGTCGTGGATGGCAAAGGCGCGCGGCACACTGGACCAGGGCGAAAGCTTCAGCGTGCTGTAGTCGGGCACCAGGCGCACATCCGGGTCGGCATCCGGAAAGATCGGGTCGTAGGAATAGTCGCCGGTGACGCACTGCATGGGAATAGCCTGGGCAATGCGCAACTCGCCGCCCTGTGCAAAGCTGGCGGCCGGCATCAGCTTGCCGCGCGGGTAACCCGACACGTCCGGGAAGATGCACTCCACATCCTTCACGCCATGGAGGTCAAAAAAAGCTTGCAGGGCGGCGGCGGTGGGCTGTGTCATGATGAAGTACAAATTGAATCGAGCAGTTGCTCGTTCTCCATTCTCGCGGAAAACCCATGAATCGCTGGATCCACTTTGCCCTGATCGCACTGGTGTTGCCGCATGGACTGGCCCTGTCGGCTGAGCCTGCCGCAGCACCCAACCCCTGCAAGACCGAGGTCGTGAAATTTGAAGAGGCCATCGGCTTTATCCGCCAGCACCAGGGCGTGGGTCCGGCCGCAGTGCTGAAGGAAAAGCTGCTGCCCGCCAAGGTGGAGGCCGAACTGCTGGCCACCAAGGGCTATTGCGGCCTGGCCCAGTACCTGCGCGACAAGAAGCTGGACCGTTAGCGCAGACCCCACACCGCAGGAGCAAGTCCATGCAGACATTTGATCTGGTTGTCATCGGCGGCGGCTCGGGTGGCGTGCGCGCCGCGCGCATAGCGGCCGGCCACGGTGCCCGCGTGGCGCTGCTGGAGGAATACCGCATGGGCGGCACCTGCGTGATACGCGGCTGCGTACCCAAGAAGCTGATGGTCTACGCCTCACGTGTGGCGCAGGAGCTGGAAGAGGCCAAAGGCTTTGGCT
Source organism: Comamonadaceae bacterium (assembly GCA_947372425.1). GTDB lineage: Bacteria > Pseudomonadota > Gammaproteobacteria > Burkholderiales > Burkholderiaceae_C > Allorhodoferax. Next base: position 5,878 of record CANBTQ010000037.1, read on the forward strand.
GGACGGTGGGCGCGACCCACTTTGACTGGCCCACACTCAAGGCCAACCGCGACCGCGAAGTGGCCCGGCTGGAAGCCGTCTACCGCAGCAACCTGCAAGCCGCCGGCGTCACCATTTTTGACAGCCGCGGCGTGCTGCAGGATGCGCACACCGTAAGCCTGACCGACGGCCAATGCCTGCACGGCAACACGCTGCTGCTGGCCACCGGCGCACGGCCGGACCACGGGCCCGACATAGCCGGCGCCGAACTGGCGATCGACTCCAACGGTTTCTTTGAGCTGGAACATCTGCCACAGCGCGTGGTGGTGCAGGGCGCCGGCTACATCGCGCTGGAGCTGGCCTGCGTGCTGCGCCTGCTGGGTGCCGAAGTGACGGTGGTGCTGCGCGGCGCGCAAATCCTGCGTGGCTTTGACGACGAGCTGCGCAACCATCTGGCCCATGAATTGGCTGCTGGCGGCATCCAGTTCCGGCATGGCCGGCAACTCCATGTCATCACCCGCCACGACGGCGCCTTGCAGGTCACGCTGGACGACGGCCAACAGCTGGCGGCCGACTGCGTGCTGCGCGCCGTGGGGCGCCAGCCCAACAGTGCCGGTCTGGGGCTGGAAGCCGTTGGCGTGGTGCTGGATGCCAAAGGCGCCGTCACCGTGGACGCCGCATCACGCAGCACGGTGCCGCACATCTACGCCGTGGGCGATGTCACCAACCGCGTCAACCTCACGCCCATGGCCATCCGCGAGGGCCATGCCTTTGCCGACACGGTGTTCGGCAGGACGCCGCGCACGGTAGACCACCGCCTGATCCCCTCGGCCGTGTTCACCACACCGGAGGCCGGTGTGGTCGGCCTGACCGAAGCCCAGGCCCTGCAAAGCCACCCGCATCTGGACGTGTACCGCAGCATCTTCCGGCCCATGAAGGCCACGCTCTCCGGGCATGGCTCGCGCGTCTTCATGAAGCTGCTGGTGGACCGCGACACCGACCGCGTGCTGGGCTTTCACATGGTCGGCCCGGACAGCGGCGAGCTGGTGCAACTGGTGGCCGTCACCCTGCAGCTGGGCGCGACCAAGGCGGCGTTTGATGCCACGCTGGCGGTGCACCCCACGGCCGCCGAAGAGCTGGTGACCCTGCGCACACCGGCCGTGCGCCACAACCTGTAAATACCAGGCGCGCTTGCCCGCACCCCACCCCCGACCCAAGCGACCACAGCCCCCGTACACCCGCATGTCCTCAAGCCCCAGCCCGCTCCCCTCAATGCCCGCCACCATGATGGCCATGGTCACCGTCGGCCAGGGCGGCTACGAACAACTGGAATGGCGCACGGTGCCCCTGCCCGCCTTGCAGGCTGGCGAAGTGCTGCTGCAGGTGCTGGCCGCCGGCATCAACAACACCGACATCAACACCCGCCTGGGCTGGTATGGCGCGCGGGACCAGGCGGCGCAGGGGCCGGCGCAGCAAGCCGGGGCGACGGCCGGCTGGAACGGCGCCACGCCCTTCCCGCTGATCCAGGGCGCAGACTGCTGCGGCCGCGTGGTCGCTGTGGCAGCCGATGTGGCAGCGCGATCACAAGCGCCAGGCGTGCCGCTGCCGGGCCAGCGCGTGCTGGTGCGCAGCTGCATGCGCGTGCAGGGCTTTGGCGCACCCGATACGCGCTGGCTGGGCACCGACTTTGATGGCGCCTTTGCCCAGTACCTGAAGGTGCCAGCCGGCGAAGTGTTTGCCGTGCACAGCGACTGGAGCGATGTGGAACTGGCCTCGCTGCCCTGTGCCTGGGGCACGGCAGAAAACATGCTGCACCGCGCCCGCGTGATGGCCGGCGAGCGGGTCTGGGTGACGGGTGCCTCGGGCGGTGTCGGCTCGGCCGTGCTGCAACTGGCCAAGCGGCGCGGCGCCCATGTCACGGCCATCACCAGCCGCGACAAGCGTGAGGCCGTGGCGGCGCTGGGTGCCGATGTGGTGCTGTGCCGCGAGGACGGTGTGGCGGCCTACGCCCCTGTGCCGCCGGCCGATGTGGTGGTGGACAACGTGGGTGGCGCCGGCTTTGGCGCATTGCTCAAAGCCGTGCGACGCGGCGGGCGCTATGTATCCTCCGGCGCGATTGCCGGCGCCGCGGTGGCGCTGGACATGCGCGATTTTTACCTGAAGGACATCACGCTGATCGGCTGCACCGCCTGGGACGAGCCGGTGTTTCCCAACCTGATCGCCTATGTGGAGCGCAACGAAATCCGTCCCGTGGTGGCAGGCAGTTTTGCGCTGCAGGACATGGCCCTGGCGCAGCAGGCGTTTCTGGAAAAGCGCCATACCGGGAACCTGGTGCTGGTCCCTTAAACGCTGGGTGCGAGCCATGCCCTTTGGGGAGTCAGGGCGTTTGGGCCCGCACGCTGGAACACAGACACTTCTGGACACAAGCATGCAGTGGGGACAGGCGCAACGGCAGTAGCAGTGGCTGTTGAATCATGGCAAGCCAACCGTGCAGGTTGCCGATGACAGTGGGGTGGATGGTTCCGGTAGGTAAAGGAGGAGGCCGAAGGCCGGGGGACACGGACGGAACCATCTACCCCGCTGGCAGCGGTGTACACATCCACCCCATGCAAGCATCCACCCCACTGGCAGCGGCGTACAAACCCAGCGGCAAAAAACAAAGAAACTACCCCCGCATCAACGCCTCAATTTCATCCGGATCCACCGGCACACCGCGACTGATCAGCTCGCAACCCGTCTCCGTCACGATGGCATCGTCCTCGATGCGGATACCGATGTTGTGAAACTGCTGCGGCACACCCGCAGCCGGGCGCACATAAATGCCCGGCTCAATCGTCAGCACCATGCCCGGCTGCAAAATGCGCGCCGGTCGGCTGGTCAAGGTCTCGCCGGTCAACGCGTCCTTGCGCTCCGTCTTGTTGCCGATCTCGCTGGGCTCGGTATAGGCGCCGCAGTCGTGCACATCCATACCCAGCCAATGGCCGGTGCGGTGCATGTAAAACTGGAAGTAGGCGCGCTTCTCGATCACGTCGTCCAGACTGCCCACCTGGTTCTTGTCCAGCAGCCCCAGGTCCAGCATGCCCTGGGCCAGCACCTTCACCGTGGCCTCGTGCGGATCGGTAAAACGGGCACCGGCTTTGGTGGCAGCAATGGCAGCCACTTGCGAGGCCAGCACCAGCTCGTAGAGCGCGCGCTGCGGGCCCGTGAACTTGCCGTTGGCGGGGAAGGTGCGGGTGATGTCGCTGGCATAGCCGTCAAGCTCGCAGCCGGCATCGATCAACACCAGCTCCCCCTCCGCTACCCGTCCGGCATCGGCGCGGTAGTGCAGCACACAGGCATTGGCACCGGCGGCCACGATGGAACCATAGGCGGGGTATTGCGAACCGTGGCGGCGGAACTCGTGCAGCAGCTCCGCGTCCAGGTGGTACTCGCGCACCTCCTGGCCTGCGCGCAGCATCTGCGCGCTCAGCTGCATGGCGCGGATATGGGCGCCGGCGCTGATCTGCGCGGCACGGCGCATGGTGTCCTGCTCATGCGCGTCCTTCAGCAGACGCATCTCGTCCAAGGGGCCGCACAGATCGCGCTGGGTTTCGGGTGTGAGCGCGCCAAAGCGCACGCGGGCGCGCAAGCCGCCCAGCCAGCCGTCCACCCGTGTCTCGAGCGCCTGGTGCGTGGCAAACGGAAACCACACGGCATCGCGCCCGTCCAGCAGGCCGGGCATCTGTGCGTCCAGGTCCCTGGTGGAAAAGGCCGCGTCCACGCCCAGCGTGGCCGGCGCCGCGTCCGGGCCGACGCGGATGCCGTCCCAGATCTCGCGCTCCAGATCCTTGGGCTGGCAGAACAGCGTGGTGTGGCCGTTGCCCTGGATCACCAGCCAGGCCTGGGGCTCGGTGAAGCCGCTCAGGTAGTAAAAGTAGCTGTCGTGGCGGAACAGAAAGTCGGCATCGCGGTTGCGCTGCTGCTCGGGCGCGGTGGGCAGAATGGCAATGCCATTCGGGCCGATGCGGCGGGCCAGTTCGGCACGGCGGCCTTGGTAGAGAGAGCGGTTCATGCAAGGATTCCTACAGAGGGCGATGGTCTGGCACGGTGCGGGTTCAGGCCGGGCGGTCGGCATTCAGCAGCGCCAGCCGCTCGGGCGTGCCCACATCGGTCCATGCACCAGTGTATAGCTGGGCCGATACCCTCTGCCGGTCCATGGCGGCGCGCAGCAGCGGGGCCAGCGCCAGGCTGCTGCCCTGCGCATTGCCGGGCGGCACATCGCACCAGGGCGGCAGAAACAGTGCACGCCGGTACAGGCCGATGGTGGAGAAGGTATAGCGCGGCGTGGCACTGCCCCTGGGGGTGTTCAGCGCCAGCCCGGTCTGCGCATCCAGGCCGAAGTCACCGCCCGGGTTGTGCACCGGGTTGGGCACCAGCCAGAGGTGGGCCAGATGGCCGCTGTCCAGAAAGCGCTGCACATCCTGCAGGCTGAATGCCAGGTCGGGTGCAAACACATCGCCGGCCATCACCCAGAAGGCTTCGCCCAGCAGCGGCAGGGCACGGCAGATGCCACCGGCCGTTTCCAGTGCGCGGCCGAAGTCCTGCCCTTCGCGGGAATAGGCCAGCTGCAGTGGCGCCGCGGCCAGGGCCGGTGCGGCAAAGGCCGGGCCGAAGTGCGCTTCAATCTGTTCACCCAGCCAGGCGGTGTTGACCACGGCGTGGTGAAAGCCGCCGCGCAGCAAGGCCTCCATGCGCCATTGCAGCAGGGGCTTGCCGCGCACCGCCAGCAGCGGCTTGGGCGTGCTGTCGGTGAGCGGGCGCATGCGCTCGCCGCGCCCGGCGGCCAGCAGCATGACGGGGATATCGCAATCGGTTTCGGTGCTCATGGATCAAAGGTAGGTGAAAGCGGACCGGCCAATCGTAATCGCGCGGGTGAATCCCCTTTACACAAACGCTGCGCATGGAGTCCAATCAATGCAATATGAATTCGCGTGAGCCCTGCAGCATTCCCCGGCGTCGTCTTCTGGCCTATGGCGCTGCCACGCTGATGGGCCCGGGCCTGGCGGCCTGCTCGGCACCGGTGCCGCCGCTGCGGGTGGGCTGCATCGTGTTCCCCGGCTATGAAGACCTGTTCCTGGCACGCGAGTTGGGCCTGCTCGACGAGCACAGGGTGCGCCTGGTCGAACTGCTGGCCAATACCGACACCCTGCGCGCCCTGGCCGCCGAGCAACTGGAAGCCGCGGCCATGACACTGGACGAACTGATGACGGCGCGCGCCGATGGTGTGGATCTGCGCGCCGTGCTGGTGTTTGACGTCTCCAACGGCGCCGATGTGGTGCTGGCCAAGGCACCTGTCACCCTGGCCACGCTGGCGGGCAAGCGGGTGGCCGTGGAAGACGGTGCCATGGGCGCGGTGATGCTGAGCGCCTTGCTGGACGCGGCCGGTCTGCAGGCGCGCCAGATCCGTCTGGTGCACATGACGCTGGACCGCAGCGAGGAACTGTTTGCCAGCGGTGGCGTGGATGTGGTGGTCACCGCCGACCCCTGGGCAGCGCGCATGGAGAAGAACGGTGCCCAGCGCATTTTTGACAGCCGGGCCATCCCCGGGCGCATTGTCGATGTGCTGGCGGTGCGCGCCGATGCGCTGCAAACCCATGGCCCGGCCCTGCGCCATCTGCTGAACAGCCATTTCGCCGCGCGCAAGTTGATGCAGGACACACCCCAGCGCTGCGCCGAGCTGATGTCCGGGCGGCTGCAAACGCCGGCGGCCGAGGTCATGTCCCTGTTTCGCGGGCTGCAGCTGCCCGATCTGGCGCAGAACCGCACCATGCTGCAGGTCGGCGGCACGGTGGACCAGACCACCGGCGCCCTGCAAAAAATCATGCAACAGGCCGGGCTGCTGCCGGCGAACCCGGCCCTGGCGGCGCTGGCCGATCCACGCTTTCTGCCGCTATGAGCAACCCCCTGAACGACCGCTACACCCTGCGCAATGCCGTGCCGCTGGTGATACTGCTGATCGTGCTGGTGATGCTGGTGTTCTCCTACCTGGACTCCATCGTCAACGGGCGTGAGGCGGCGCGCGTGCGAACGCGGGCCGACGCGGTGCTGGACGCCGAACGCCTGGCCCGCATCACCCAACGCGAACTGCAGGAGCGCCCCGGCAATGTGGAATCGGACCTGCTGGTGGCCAGCACGGAGCCGCGCACCGCCGTGCTGGCGCTGCTGAACCCGGCCGGCACCATCACCATGGCGCACCGGCTGGCCTGGCGCGGCCTGCCGGCACAGCGGCTGCTGCCGCAATTCTCGGCAGAACGCTTTGCACGCGTGGTGCATGGCCGCCTGCCCGATGTGCAGGAGTTCAGCAACCCGCCGCGCGTCAGCGTGATGGTGCCCTACTTCACCGAAGGCGCGGCCGCGGTGATCCGCAACGAAGACCGCGGTGTGGTCTACCTGGAATACGACCTCAGCCACGAATACGAGCTGGTGCAGTGGGCCGCGCAGCAACGCATGTGGCCGCTGCTGATGGCGGCGCTGCTGACGGCGCTGGCGCTGGCACAGCTGATACGCACCAAGGTGGCCCGGCCGCTGGCCCGCGTCGAGCAGGCCAGCCTGCGCCTGGCCCAGCACAACGCCTTCCCCGAGGCACTGGACGAAGGCGGTCCGCGCGAAATTGCGCGGCTGGCGCATGGCTTTAACGTGATGGTGGCGCGCATGCGCCTGGCCCAGCACGACAGCGAGAACAGCCGGGCGCGGCTGGAGGCCATCTTCGACGCCGCCATGGACGCCATCATCACGGTGGACCACCAGCAGCACATCCGCGTCATCAACCGCGCCGCCCTGACCATGTTCGGCTGCAGCGAGGCCGAGGTGCTGGGCCAACCCCTGGGCAGCCTGCTGCCCGAGCGCTACCGCCAGGCCCACCACGCGCAGGTGGTGCGCTATGCCGACAAAGGCGAGTCCAGCCGCCACATGGGCCACTTTCTGGTGGTCACCGGCCGGCGCCTGAACGGTGAAGAATTTCCGGCCGAGGCCTCGGTCTCGCACATCGAAGTCGACGGCGAGCTGCTGCTCACCGTGATCCTGCGCGACGTCACCGAGCGCCAGCAGGCGCAGAACGCCATCGTCACCCTCAACAGCACGCTGGAGGCCCAGGTGGCGCAGCGCACCGCACGGCTGCAGCAGGCCACGCAGGACCTGGAGGCGCAGCAGCGCGTGCTGCAGATTGCGCACGAGGAACAGCGCACCATCTTCAACATGGTGACGGTGGGCATTGCCCTGGTGCGTGACCACGTGATCCTGCGCAGCAACCGCAAGCTTGGCGACATATTCGGCTACGCCAGCGGCGCGCTCGACGGCCAGACCACCCGCCTCTGGTATGCCGATGAGGCCACCTTTGCGAGCGAAGGCGCGCCCCTGTTTACCGACCTGGGCCCGGGCGAGGTGCAGCAGTACGAGCAGGAACTGGTGCGCAAGGACGGCAGCCGCTTCTGGGCCCGCATCACCGGCAGCCGCTACGTCGATGCCAACCTGGGCCGCGCCGTGCTGGGCGTGATTGAAGACATGAGCCTGCAGCGCGCCGCCGAGCTGGCCATTCTGCAGGCCAAGGAACAGGCCATCGAAGCCAGCACCGCCAAGAGCTATTTCCTGGCCAATATGAGTCACGAGATCCGCACCCCCATGAATGCCATCATCGGCCTGTCCTACCTGCTGCAAAAGAGCGCGCTCAACCCGCGCCAGCGCGAGCAGGTGCACAAGGTGCAGTCCTCCAGCCAGCACCTGATGAGCATCATCAACGACATCCTCGACTACTCCAAGGTCGAGGCCGGCAAGCTGCGCATCGAGGCCATCGAGTTCGACCTGGCCAATGTGCTGGACAACGTGGCCGGCCTGATCTCGGAAAAGGCCGCCTCCAAGGGGCTGGAGCTGCTGTTCCATGTGGACCGCGCCGTGCCCCAGCGCCTGGTGGGCGACCCGCTGCGGCTGGGCCAGATCGTCGTCAACTTTGCCAACAACGCGGTCAAGTTCACGGCCACCGGCGAGGTCAGCATCGCCCTGTCGCTGCGCGAAGAAAGCGACCATGACGTGCTGCTGCACTGCGCCGTGCGCGACACCGGCATCGGCCTCACGCCGGAGCAGCTGCCGCAGCTGTTCCAGAGCTTCCAGCAGGCCGACAGCTCCACCACGCGGCAGTTCGGCGGCACCGGCCTGGGCCTGGCCATCTGCAAACAACTGGCCGCGCTGATGCAGGGCGAGGTGGGTGTGGACAGTGTGTTTGGCCAGGGCAGCACCTTCTGGTTCACCGCCCGGCTGGAAAAGAGCCAGTCGCAACCGCGCCCGCTGGCGCTGCGCTCCGAGCTCTACGGCAAACGCGTGCTGGTGGTGGACGACAACGACAGCGCGCGCCAGGTGCTGCGCGACATGCTGGCCGGCCTGAACCTGGTGGTGCATGCGGTGGAGTCGGGCAGCCAGGCCCTGGACGTGCTGCAGCAACAGGACGCGCGCAACGAGCCCTTTGCCCTGGTGTTTCTGGACTGGCAGATGCCGCACCTGAGCGGCATCGAGGTGGCCGAACGCATTGCCACGCTGGGCCTGGGCAGCCCGCCGGCCCTGGTGCTGGTCACCGGCTATGGCCGCGAGGAGGTGCTCAGCAGCGCCCTGCAGGCCGGCATACAGACCGTGCTGGTCAAGCCGGTGAATGCCTCCATGCTGTTTGACTGCGTGCTGCGCGAACTGGGGCCGGCCGTGGCGCCCGGCACCCGCCGCGAGGCCGCAGCGCCCGACGCCGTGGCACCCCTGCAGGCCATCGCCGGCGCCCACGTGCTGCTGGTGGAAGACAACGCGCTCAACCGCGAGGTGGCCGGTGAGCTGCTCAGCGACGCCGGCCTGCTGGTGGACATGGCCTTTGACGGCCGCATGGCGCTGGACTGCATCCAGCGCCGCCACTACGACCTGGTGCTGATGGACATGCAGATGCCGGTGATGGACGGCCTAACCGCCACACGCCAGCTGCGCGCCCTGCCGCAGTTCGCGCAGCTGCCGGTGGTGGCCATGACCGCCAACGCCATGCAGAGCGACCGCCAGGCCTGCCTGGACGCCGGCATGAACGACCATGTGGCCAAGCCGATCGAGCCCGAGCTGCTGTTTGCCACCCTGCTCAAATGGATTCATCCGCTGCCGCCCGGCCTGCCCGGGCCGGAAGCCAACCCGGCCCCGGCACCGCTGAACGCCGAACCCCGCATTCCGCAGATCGCCGGCCTGGACACCGTGGGTGGCCTGCGCCGGGTGCGCGGCAAGAGGCCGTTCTACCTGGCCCTGCTGCGCAAGTTTGCGCAAAACCAGCAGGGCGTGGTGGAGGCCGTGCGCGCCGAGCTCGCGCAGGGCCAGACGGCCGAGGCGCAACGCCGTGTCCACACCCTCAAGGGCCTGGCGGCCAGCATCGGCATGGACAGCCTGGCCGCGCAGGCGGCCCGGCTCGAAGGTCTGATCCGCCAGCAGGACGACGCAGCCGCCCTGCAACAGGAACTGCAGGCGCTGCAGACCGCGCTGCAGGCCTTTCTGCAGGAACTGCTGCAGCAGCTGAGCGCAGCCGCACCGGGCGACGCGCCGCAGGTGGTGCCGGATGCCGGTGAACTGGCGCGGGTCTGCGGCCGCCTGGCCGCCCTGCTGGCCGACGACAACCTGGAAGCCGTGGAGTGGCTGACCGGGCACGAAGCCCTGCTCGCCAGTGCGCTGGACCAGGCCTATGCGCCCATGGCCGACGCGGTGCGCCGCTTTGACTGCGCGCTGGCCCTGTCGCGCCTGCGCATTGCTGCACAATCATTGGGAATTGCCATGACCAACACCACCGGGAACACCTGATGCGCAGTGCCGACTCCGCGTCCGAAAAAGCCACCATTCTGGTCATTGATGACACGCCCGAAAACCTGTCACTGATGCAACTGCTGCTGCGTGACCACTACAAGGTCAAGGGCGCCAACAACGGCGAACGCGGCCTCGAAATTGCGATCGCCGAGCCGCAGCCCGACCTGATCCTGCTCGACATCATGATGCCCGGCATGGACGGCTACGAGGTCTGCGAGCGCCTCCAAAGCAACCCGCGCAC
>CANBTQ010000038.1 GCA_947372425.1 Comamonadaceae bacterium
CGACACCACAGGCGGCGATTTGCTCCGTGTAGAGCTTGTAGGCCTTCATGATGGCGTCAATGTCTTCCAGCGCGCTCACCTTGGTCAGGTACTCATAGGTGTTCTGGAACAGGGACGCGTGGATGTTGGGCTGCCAGGTCAGGAACCATTCGGTGGAAAAGGGCAACTGGCCTTTGCTGGGTGAGCGTCCGGCGACCTCCTTGTACAAGCGCAGCAGGCGCTCGTAAGAAAGGTCGGTTTCGCTTTCCAGCACCTGCAGGCGGGCGCCCAGGTTGATCAGGGCGACGGCGCGCTCCACTTGCTTGGAATCGTTCAATACGCTTTTGGTGGCCATGGTGCTGCTCCGGATGCTGGGGTGATTACAGGGTTTCGGCGAAACGGCCGGCCATCAGGATGCTGGCGTGCAGCTTGGTGGTGGCGTCGTTGGCGACCTTGTTGGCGGAGTGGTTGGTCAGCAGGTTCCAGACCACTTCGTCGTCCATGCGGAAGCGGCACAGCAGCATGTTGCCGGAAGCGATCTTGAGGATTTGGGCGGGGGAGAGGGTGGCGATCAGGTCGGCAGACTCTTCGGACATGCCCAGACGGAACAGGGCCTCGGCCTTGTCCTGGCGGATCAGGTTCTGGGCCAGCATCAGGTAGGTCAAATTGGCTTCCCGGATTTCAGAAAGGATTTGGTCGTTTGTCATGGCAGCTCCAGAAGTGATACGTTTATTTAGTCTGTAAAAGGCATCTATTTATTTGCCCTTCACCATGGATGCAATTCTGGAAGCGCGGGTGTGGAACTTGAATCAGGGTTTGGATGTTCGCGCTGTCAGTGGGGCGTCCCGTCCGTGTAGGGCAAATTCCTACAGACACCCCGGCGCCATGCGGCCTTTTTGAAATGCCCGAAATTTCAGCCCTAAAGTTCCGTCAGGGCTGACCGATAAATATCCCAACGAGCTTCAACCAGGGTTCGTTGTCAGGCAAGCAACTGTTTACCTGGCTCCGGGAAATCCGGTTCAACACTTTTTAGGAGCTTTCATGAGTTACACCATCAACACCAATATCAATTCGTTGAATGCACAGCGCAATGCAGGCATGAACGGCGCTTCGCTGGCCACGTCCATGCAGCGTCTGTCTTCCGGCTTGCGTATCAACAGTGCCAAGGACGATGCAGCCGGCCTGGCGATTGCCACCCGCATGGATGCCCAGTACCGTGGCATGAATGTGGCCATCCGCAATGCCAATGACGGCATCTCGCTGGCGCAAACGGCTGAAGGTGGTTTGAGCACCCTGACCGACATGGTGCAGCGCATGCGTGAACTGGCCGTGCAGGCAACCAATGGCACCAACACCTCCAGCGACTTGGCTGCGCTGAACCAGGAATACACCCAGCTGGGTACCGAAGTGCAACGTACCCTCAGCTCTGTGCAGTTCAATGGACAGTCCCTGCTGGACGCCAGTGCCAACTTTGACTTCCAGGTCGGCGCCAACTCCGGTCAGACCATCCAGATCACCTCGGGCAACCTGAGCGTGACCGGTACCGCCCTGTCTGCCGCCTACGGTGCAGGTGCTGCCAGCGGCCTGAGCACAGGCGCCGGCACCAACAGTGCCAATGCGACCAACATCGACTCGCTGGACCAGGCGCTGACGGCCATCAACACCGCACGTGCCAATCTGGGTGCTGTGCAAAGCCGCTTTACCAACACCATCAACTTCCTGCAAAGCTCGGCAGAAAACCAGGCTGCTGCCAAGGGCCGCATCATGGATGCAGACTTTGCTGCAGAAACGTCCAACCTGAGCCGCGCACAAGTGCTGCAACAGGCCGGTACCGCCATGATTGCCCAGGCCAACCAGCTGCCCCAGGGTGTTCTGGCTCTGCTGCGTTAAGTCGCACGGCCAGGCAAAAACCCGGAATCGCTCCGGGTTTTTGCAATAACGGGGTGCTTGCCCTGCAAATCAGACCTTTCGCAGGTCTTTTTTGCATTACAAGTAGGGCCTGTCATTGATGCATTGAAGTCAAGGAGTTCACGTGGCCATCTCATCCCCCGGTATCGGAAGCGGATTGAACATCACCTCCATCGTCAGCCAACTGGTTGCGGTGGAGCAGCAGCCGGTTCAATTGTTGCAAGCCAAGGGCTCCACGCTGCAAACCAAGCTGTCAGTGTTCGGGCAGGTCAAGTCCGAGTTGTCGGCGCTGCAGGATGCAGCCCATGCCTTGATGGACTCCGGCACCTGGGACAGCAAGTCCTTCAGCTCCGGCAATACCAGCGCCGTGACCGGCACCGCCACCGCTTCGGCACTGTCGAGTTCCTTCTCCCTGGAAGTGGGGAATCTGGCAACGGCGCAGTCGCTCAAGACGGTCGGCGTCAGCTCCACGTACAAGGCGACTGCAACCGGCAAGCTCAATATTCAGCTGGGCCAATGGGGCGCCAATGGCAGTTTCACCGGAGCCGGTTCGGCCGTCTCGGTGGACGTCACCACCGGCGACAGTCTGGCCACGATTGCGGCCGCCATCAATGCAAAGCAAGCCACCGCCGGTGTGACGGCCACCATCATCACCTCCGGCAGCACCCAGCAGTTGTTGCTGCGCGGCACGGCCACAGGGGCCCAATCGGGCTTCCAAATTACGGCCGACAGCGGTCTGGAGCAATTTGGCTATCCGAAAACCGTGACAACCCCGGCAGTACTGGACAGTCTCGGCGCGGTGCTGACGCCGGCCGTTTACAGCGGGATGACCAGCACGCAGGATGCAACTGACGCCAACTTCACCGTCGATGGCATTGCCATCACCTCGGCCACCAACACGGTGACCGATGCCGTGCCGGGCGTGACACTGAATCTGCTGGCCAAGACCAGCAGCCCGGTGCAGGTGTCTATCGACGTGGACAAAACCGCCATCAAGGCCAAGATCCAGACGTTTCAGGACGCGTATAACAAGCTCACGGCCGATCTGAAAACCCAGACCGCCTACAACGCCGCAACCAAGGTTGGCGGCCCCCTGTTGGGTGACGGCACCGTGACGGGGATGCAAACCATGCTGCGCTCGCTGGTCGGAGGCAATGGGCCTGCGGGCAACTCGATCGGCCGGCTGAGCGACCTGGGACTGGAAATACAGGCGGACGGCTCCCTCAGCACCAACAGCACCAAGCTGGATTCGGCACTGCAGGACCCGGTCAACGTGAAGGCCTTTTTCGCAGCCAGCGGCGCTACCGCCGCAGACAGCGGCGTTGCCCGGCGCATTTACGACTTTGCCTTTGGCGCGCTCGGTGTGAGCGGCTCCATCACGGCCCACAGCGCGGCCTTCCAGAGGGCAATAGACCAGAACACCAAAACGATAGACAAGTTCAATACGCACATTGCCGATTACCAGAAGCAGCTGCTGGCCCAGTACAACGCCATGGACGCCAGTGTGGCCAAGCTCAACAGCCTGGGCACCTTCGTTTCCTCTCAGATAGCGCAGTGGAACAAGACCAGTTAGCCGATGCAAAGTCGGTCAAAGTGAGCTGAAAAAACCCCGTTTATCGGGGTTTAGTTTTTTCTGGCTCGGGAAACAATTTGACCCAACACCCGGTTGAATTGTTCAGCAGTTCTGGCTCCCTTCATACCGTGTGGGTTGATCCATCACGACTATATTTTTGAAGGAGTAATCCCATGGCAATGACCATCAACACCAACATCATGTCGCTGAACGCACAGCGCAACGCATCCACCAGTCAGTCCAGCCTCGCTACATCGATGCAGCGTCTGTCCTCGGGTTTGCGTGTCAACAGTTCCAAGGACGACGCGGCCGGACTGGCCATCGCCGACCGCATGAACACCCAGGTGCGCGGCATGAACGTTGCCATCCGCAACGCCAATGACGGCATCTCGCTGGCCCAGGTGGCTGAAGGCGGACTTTCGGTGGTTACCGACATCCTGCAGCGCATGCGTGAACTGGCCGTGCAGTCGATCAACTCGACCAACACCTCCGGCGACATCTCGGCGCTGAACCAGGAATACACGCAGCTGAGCCAGGAGCTGGCACGCAACATGAGCTCGGTCGAGTTCAATGGCACCGCCCTGTTCACCACCACCACCGACTTCACCTTCCAGATCGGTGCCAACTCCGGCCAGACCGTGACTGTCTCCGCATCGGACTTGGGTGTGGCCACCGGCGCCATCACCGGCGTGATGTTCAACTCCGGACCGCAGTCGGCCCTGATCACCACGGCCAATATCGAAAACTCGGCCAGCCTGACCGCGCTGGACGCTGCCCTGTCGGCCGTCAACAGCTCACGGGCTACCCTGGGTGCCATTCAAAGCCGCTTCTCGCAGACCATTACCTATCTGCAAACGGCGGTGGAAAACCAGACCGCTGCCCGCGGCCGCATCATGGATGCCGACTTCGCTGCGGAAACCGCCAATCTGAGCCGCGCGCAGATTCTGCAGCAGGCCGGCACCGCTATGATCGCCCAAGCCAACCAGATGCCACAAGGCGTGCTGCAGCTCTTGAAGTAATGGCAGCCCGGATCTGAGCCCGCCGCTGCAGCCCGAGCGGTCCGGCCGGACCCACCAATCGCAAGGAGTATCCCGTTGAATACAGGTTTCACAAGTATGGCGGGGGATGCACCTGCGCAGGCCACAGGACAGGGCGGCAAGCAGCCCTATTACATTTGCGCACCGGAGTACGGTGGCAAGTTCAAGAAATTCCGTGCTTTGCACCGGCTGTGTAGTGCATTGAACTTTCTGGGCTACGAGGCTTATGTGGAAACACGCGAGACCAGCGGTGCCTTGTGGACACCTCTGCTCACCGAAGCCAGCAAGGTGGCCCATTTCCACGCGGGCCGCAAGCCGATAGTTGTTTCCGCGAACAAGGTCACCAGCAACCTGACTACCATCGGCCTGCAGGTGAAGTACCTGCTGGACAAGTCGCCGGCAGCGATTGCCGAAGATGAAGGGGTTGCACTGGCCTACGTGCAAGCAGCCCAGCAATCGGGTGAGCGCAAGACGCTTTTCCTGCCCGCCCTGGACACCGGTGACCTGCAACTGCCAAGCCTGCAGCAAAGAACCGGTATTGCCTTTGTGCACAGCGAATACAGCGCGGCCGGCGGCATCGTGCGGGATTTTGGTGCGGCTGCGATCGACCTGTCTGCCCAAGGCTTTGACAGCGAAGAGCGGGTTCGCCAGGTGCTGTTGCAATCGCGCTGGCTGTACGCCTATGAATACTCGGAAACCATTGACCTGGCGCGCTGCTGCGGCTGCCCGGTGGTGCTGTTGCCCAATCCCCAAAGCCTCAAGGATCGCCCCGACTTTTTGCGTGATGCCGAAAAGCAGGGCATTGCCTGGGGCGACTCGGCCAGCGAAATGGACGGGGCTGCCGCGACGGTACTGAGCTGGCGCAGCCAGTACCTGGCGAACCGGGACGCCTGGGCACGCGGGCTGCTGGCCTTTGTGGAAGAAACCCAGGCCAAGGCCAACGCCATGCCGCTGGACCAGGCCTGGAGCCAGGCCAGTGTGGACCTGCTGGACATCCGCAATCTGCCGTCCAAGGAATTGGGCGCCCGTGCGGACCGCAAGAAATACAAGCGCGTCAACGAACAGTACGAACGCTGGAGCCAGTTTTGCACCCTGCGCGAGATTGATGCGGACATTTATGCCGAACACCTGTCCAGTGGCAAGGTGCCGGCCGTCTCGGTGGTGATAGACCAGAGAGACTGCCCCATGGACGCGCTGGCGGACACGCTGGACAGCTTGTCGGAATGCCTGTGGCGGCCTGCCAATGTGCTGATCGTGAGCGAGCAGCCCGCACCGGCGGCGCTGGAAAGCCAGCCGGACCTGCGCTGGATGACCGTAGCCGCAAGCGACCGCAGCGCACTCGATGCGCTGCCCGGGCTGCTGACAGACTGGGTGCTGCTGGTTCAGTCTGGCACCCGGTTGGTGGCACAAAGCCTGGTGGAGTGGGGCCTGGCCACCACGGCCTTCCCGCAGGCACAGCTGATTTATGCCGACGAGGACATCTGGCAGGCCCAGGGCCTGCCGCAGTACCCCTTCTTCAAGCCGGACGCCAATATCGAGCTGCTGCGCTGTACCAACTACCTGGGCAGCGCCCTGCTGGCCAAGGCCGCGCCCTGGGTGGCGGCCGGTGCCCCCTTGTTTGACGGCGCGCTCTACGGCTATGCCCTGCAATGCCTGCAAACCCGGGGCCGCAGCGCCTTGGGCCACATCGATACCGTGCTGCTGCACTCCACCGGCGTGCTGACGGCCGCCACGGAGTCGCTCGAATTTTCGGCCTGCAGTCGCGTACTCACAGACAGCGGGCTGGCCCAATCCGTGCGCCCCCTGGAGCGCCTGGGCACCTGGTTGGTGGAGTATCCGGCTCCCGCGGTGCCCTGTGTCAGCCTGGTGGTGTGCACCGGCCTGCAGAGCGGCTATTTGCGCAGCCTGGTGGAATCGCTGCAACGCTATCCGCAGTCTGCTCTGGCGGAAATTGTGCTGGTGTGTGACCCGGAGCATCTCTCCGAAGTGGAGTACGCACTGCTTGATGTGCAGGTCGATGTGCCTCTGCAGTGGCTGCCCCTGGCGCAGGAAAGTTACAGCCATGCGGCGGCCCTGAACGCCGGCGTGGCGCAAGCCGCCCACCCCTTTGTTCTGGTCTGTGACGACGACACCGAATTTCTGCACAGCGACTGGCTGACGCCCTTGCTGGGCATTGCCCAGCAGGCTGACGTGGCCTGCGTGGCCCCGCGCCTGATGTCCAACCGCGGCACCGATGCGCGCGTCAGCGGCGGCCCGCTGGTGCTGGGAGTCCAGGGCACGGCGGCCCCCTACAACGGCGAAGCCGGCGTGCTGGAGGAATGCGGCGTGCAGTCGCGCATCCAGCAGACGCAGGATGTAAGCGCCGTGGCTGGCCATTGCTTTTTGTTCCGCAAGGCCGACTGGCAGGCCGTGAACGGTTTTGACGAGAAGGTCTTCAAGTTCTGGTATCCGGTGCTGGACTTCTGCCTGCGTCTGGGCCACAGCGGCAAGCGCCATGTCTGGACGCCGCTGGGCAGCGTGCTGCACCATGGCGGCAAGACACTGGAAATTCTGGCCAAAGACACCCGGGCCAAGCTGAAAATGGCGGACGCCGAGCTGACCGAGAAGGACGGCCTGCTGCAGCGCTGGGCCGATGCCCTGGCCAAAGACCCCTGCTACAACCGCCACCTGTCGCTGATAGTGCCCTTCGATATTGAAAACACCATCGTGATTGACTGGCAGCCGCGCCGCCATGACCGCCCGCGTGTGCTGGCCTGCCCGCTCACCAGCGGTGCCGGGCAATACCGGGTGGTGGAGCCGCTGAATGCACTGCAGGATGCCGGCCTGGCGCAGACCTGCGCCATCATTCCCATTCAACGCGGCAGCACCCGCATCCTGCAGCCGCTCGAGTTGGTGCGGGCCGCGCCCGACCGGCTGATCCTGCAGCACTCGGTGGACGATGCCCAGCTGGGCATGATCGAAAAATACAAGCTCGCCATGCCGCATCTACCCATCATCCAGATGGTGGACGACTTGCTGGGCTTTGTGCCGGAAAAGCACCCGAACCGCAACTTCCAGGCGCGCGAAGGCCACCAGCGCATGGTGCGCGCCCTGGTCCAGTCCGACCGTCTGGTGGTGACCACTGACACGCTGCGCCAGCAATACCAGAAGTACGTGAGCGACGTGCGGCTGCTGCCCAATTGCCTGGACAAGCAATGGTCCGACCGGCGCACGATGCGCACCTGCGGGCGCAAGCTGCGCGTCGGCTGGGTGGGTGCCGGGCAGCACAAGGGCGATCTGGAACTGGTGACCGAGGTGGTGAAGGCGCTGGCCGCTGAGGTGGACTGGGTCTTTATGGGCATGTGCACCGACGCGATCAAGCCCTACATCAAGGAGTTCCACGAATTCGTCCCCATCGGCGATTACCCGGCCAAGATGTTCAGCCTGGACCTGGACATTGCGATTGCGCCGCTGGAAAAGAATTTCTTCAACGAGTGCAAAAGCAATCTACGCCTGCTGGAATACGGCGCCATGGCCTGGCCGGTGGTCTGCTCGGATGTGTTTCCGTACCAGCACATGGACCCGCCGGTGCTGCGCTGTGGCAACAGCAGCCAGGAGTGGGTGGATGCCTTGCGCACGCTGATGGACGACCAGACGCTGCGCTTCAAGATGGGCGATGACCTGCATACCTGGGTGCGTTCGAACTTCACGCTGAAGAACAAGACCGGCGAGTGGATGCAGGCGATCTTTGACGAAGTCAGCGCCGCCTTAGAGCCTGGCAACCACTGAGGCGCCCACCCATTTTTCGACTAGGAAGACCATGAAAACAGTGATTTTGTGCCCGCCCGATACCCGCACGGGCGGCCCGGAGGCCCTCTACCAGTTGTCGGACATGATGATTGAAAACGGCATCGATACCGAATTCTGGCTGCTCAGCCCGACCGAAATTGCCATCCTGCGGGATGCCCAGAAAAGCGGCAAACGCTTCCACCAGTCGGAGTACCGCATCGATGTGCGCAGCAACTCGGTCGAAGAGTACCAACACTACCGCGTGAAGCCTTTTCGCGGCTGGTCGGCCGGCGAGCCGGTGCGCTTCGTGCTGGCCGAGGTCTATGCCCACATGATTCCCTTTTTTGAGGGGACGGAGGTGCTGCTGTGGTGGCTGAGCGTGGACAACGCCCTGGCGGCCCTCTCCTGCCTGAACCTGAACCGGGTGCGCTCGCCGCGTATCCGGCATGGAGCCCAGTCGCAATACGCCGTGAATTTTTTGAATGGCTTGGGCATTCCGTCCCAGATGCTGACCGACTACACCGTGGTGGCGCCCAGCCAGGCGGCTCCGGTGCAGCAGCGCCAGCGCATGGTGGCCATCAATGCCGGCGGCAAGGTGGTGACCGATCTGGGCGCGCTGGAAACGTGCATCCTGGCGCTGGCACCCGACCTCGACATCCGCTACATCCGCAACATGAGCCGCCAGGAGGTGTATGCCACCTTTGAGCACAGCCGCTTGTTCGTGGACATGGGCTGCTTTCCCGGCAAGGACCGCATGTGCCGCGAGGCGCTGATGCTGGGCACCAACATCCTGATCAGCAACACCGGCGCCGGCGCCCAGTACCAAGACTATGCGCTGGCCGACGACTACAAGCTGTCGCCCTACGATGTGCAAGGCATTGCCGCCCGCATCGTGGACATGGTGGAGCAGCCCGGCCTGCATGCGCCCCACATGGACGCAGCCCGGGAGCAGGTCCGGAACGAGCGCGAGACATTCAAGCGCGAAGTGGCCGCCTTTTTTTAGACCGCTGCAGGGTGCGGCAGCAATGCCTTTTTCCGGCCTTGTTGGGCCGCATTTTTGGGGGTGGTATGGCAGACAGAATTGCAGTGGTGGGGGCCGGATTTTCGGGCGCCGTGGTGGCACGGGAACTGGCTCTGGCCGGTCACCGCGTCGACGTGTTCGAGTCGCGCAGCCATGTGGCCGGCAACTGCCACACCCAGCGCGACCCCGAGACCGGTGTGCTGGTGCACAAGTATGGTCCGCACATTTTTCACACCAGCAACCAGCGGGTCTGGGACTATGTGCAGCAGTTCGACACCTTCATGCCCTTTACCAACCGGGTCAAGGCCATCACGGGCGGGGCGGTGTATTCCCTGCCCATCAACCTGCTGACCATCAACGCCTTTTACAAGAAGACGCTGTCACCGGCCCAGGCCGAGCAGTTCGTCCGCGAGGTGGCCGACACCTCCATCGACGTACCCCAGACCTTTGAAGAGCAGGCCCTGAAGTTTGTCGGCCGCGATTTGTACGAGGCCTTCTTCAAGGGCTACACCACCAAGCAGTGGGGCGTGAGCCCGCAGGAGCTGCCGGCCAGCATCCTGCGTCGCCTGCCGGTGCGCTTCAATTACGACGACAACTACTACGCCAGCACCTACCAGGGTATTCCGCGCCACGGTTACACCCACATCGTTGAGCGCATGCTGGACCATCCCGGCATCACCCTGCACCTGAACAGCCCGTTTGCGGCGCAGCAGGCCGCAGACTTTGCGCATGTGTTTTACAGCGGTCCGCTGGACCAGTGGTTTGGCGGCAGCATGGGCGAACTGGGTTACCGCACGCTGGACTTTGTGGAAGAGCGCCACCCCGGCGACTTCCAGGGCAATGCCGTCATCAACTACTGTGACACCAGTGTGGACTGGACCCGCATCTCCGAGCACAAGCACTTTGCGCCCTGGGAAAGCCACGCCAGCACCCTGATTTACCGCGAGTACAGCCGCGCCTGCGGCGCTGGCGACATCCCCTACTACCCGATCCGCCTGGTTCAGGACAAGGCCGCCCTGGCCCGCTACGTGGAGGCGGTGAACGCCACGCCCCTGAACGTCACCTTCATGGGGCGCCTGGGCACCTACCGCTATATCGACATGCACGTCACCATCGCCGAGGCGCTGGATCTGGCTGCCACCTTCCTGGCCGCCACCCAGTGTGGCAAGCCCTTGCCCAAATTCTCGGTAGACCCCCTGGCGGCCTGATGCCGGTACAGGGGCAATATGCCCCAAGCGCTGAAATGGCGTGAAAAGAGTCTGCATTTTGTTTAAAGTCCCACGGCAGAGGGCCGATAACCAAAGCAACTGTGAGACTTATTCCATGACAACCTACCAATCACGCGCTGCCTCTGCCTATGCAACCGTCAATCTGGAAAGCCGCTCCGGCGGATCGGGTGGCGTTGACCTGGTCATCCTGCTGATTGAAGGCATTCTGGACCGCATCAAGATGGCCAAGACGGCCATGATTCAGCGTGACATCGGGCAAAAGGTCAAACACCTGAACAAAGCGCTGGAAATCCTGACCGAAGGACTGCGGGCCCATCTGGATGTGGGGGCCGGTGGCGAAATTGCCCAGAATCTGGACAACCTGTACGCTTACTGTTCGGTGCGCCTGCTGCATGCCAATTCACGCAATGACGTGGCGGCCCTGGATGAAATCTGCAACCTTTTCACGCCCCTGCTTGGCGCCTGGGTCACCATCCGCAGTGGCGGCAACGCCCCCGAGGCCGTGCAGACATTGGCCGATGTGACCCGTTCACTCAAAAGCACCATGCCCGGCATGCAGCGTCTGTATGGCTCCAATGCCTACGCCAGCCAGGCCATGATGGGAGCCTGATGATGGAACACAATCTGCTGGGCTACTACCACGCCATTGAAGAAAGCAGCCGCAAGATGCTGGAAGCAGCCAAGGCCGAAGACTGGGACGGAGTGGTGCGTTACGAGGGCACCTGTGCCGTGCTGATCGAGCAGCTGCGCTTTCGGGCCCGCTCCGAGCAGCTGGACGCAGCCGCCCGCACCGAGAAGACGCACATCATGCAGCGCATTCTGCGCAACGACGCGCAGATCCGCTACCTGGCCGAGCCCTGGCTGGCGCACTGCGAGCAGCGCATTGAAGGCCGGCAGCTACTGCACTGAAGGGGCGGGCAGGGCGGCTACCAGGCCTTCCAGCCGCTGTTCCAGGTTCTTCGCAAACAGCGGTGTATTGAACAATACGCCGCTTTTTTTCGTCTCGGCCAGATGCGCGCGCAGGCGCTGGCACTGCGCCGGGTCCTGCGCCAGGGCCACGGCCTTTTCTTCATAGTCCGCCAGCGAGGTGGTGATCAGCTCCGGCAGCCCGGCCGCCGTCAGCAGCGCGCCGGCCATGCGGGCGGCAAAGCTGCGTCCGCAGTAGGTCAGCAGGGGCAGGCCCATCCAGAGCGCGTCATTGGCGGTGGTGCCGGCGTTGAAGGGGAAGGTGTCCAGAAAGAGGTCGGCACAGCCATAGCGGGCCAGGTAGTTCTCGGGCGAGACGCGCCCGCCAAACACCAGGCGTTCGGCGCTGACGCCGTGGGCCGTGGCGGCGCTGCGCAGATTGGCCTCGGCCCAGGCGTTGTCCGCCAGCAGCCACAGCACGCTGCCCGGTGTGCGCTGCAGGATACGCATCCACACCGCAAACACCGCGGGCGTGTACTTGTAGTTGTTGTTCAGCGAGCAGAACACAAAGCCGTCTTCCGGCAGGCCGCAGCTGCTGCGCGCGGGGACAGGTCCCACCTGGCGCTGGCGGTCGCTCACCTGGTAGATATCGGGCATGTAGAGCGGCTGCTCCGAATAGCAGGGTGCATATTCTTCGGGGATCAGAAAGCGGTCGGCAATCACGTAGTCAATCGAGGGCAGCCCGGTGGTAGCCGGCAGCCCCAGGTAGGTGATCTGGATTGGGGCCGGCCGGTAGGCCAGCATGTTGGCGCGCGCACCCGAGGTCTGGCCCTGCAGGTCCACCAGCACATCAATCTCATGCGAACGGATCAGCTGCGCCGCGTCCAGATCATTCAGGCCGCCGATGCGGTGGAAATGGTCCATGGCGGCAATCACGCGCTGGCGCATGGCCGAGCCGTCTTCCGGGCTCCAACAGTAGCCATAGACCTCAAAGCGTTCGCGGTCGTGCAGCTCAAACAGTTCGGCCATCAGCATGGACACCGGGTGCAGGCAGAAGTCGGACGACACATAGGCGATGCGAAGCTTCGCATGGCCGTAGGCACTCTGGCCCGACAGGCGGGGCAGGCCGGCGGCCACCTTCTTTTGCACAAAGCGCCGGGCCGAGGCCAGCTGCGCCGCCGGGTCGTCCGACACGCTGAGCATGGCCAGGGCCGAGGTGGCGTCCTGCATGGCCTGCAGCGGCACACCCGGCAGCTCGGCATACACCGGCCACAGGCACTGCTTTTGCCGCAGGTGCACCCAGTGGTGCAGGGCGTCGGGTTGGTCCGGGTCTATGGCCAGGCTGCGCGTCAGGTAGCTGCTGGCCTGGGCCATGTCCTTGCGCGCCTCCAGCACCCGGCCCAGGTGGTTCAGGGCCATCACCACAAAGCCGGCGTTGTCCGGGGTGGCGGCGCTGACGTTCTGCGCGACCCAGCGCCACTCGTCCAGCGCTCGGTCGATCTGGCCCTGGCGTTCGTACAGCATGCCCAGGTTCAGGCGCGGCTGCACAAAGGGCGGGTGGATTTCAATCGCCTTGCGGTAAAAGGTTTCGGCGGTGGCCAGATCGCCGGCATTGGCCATGGCCAGCGCGCCGTTGAAATAGGCGGCATAGGCAAAGGGCGAGGGGTTGCGGGCCAGCCAGGTCTGGTACAGCACGGCGGCCAGGTGCACGCTGCCGCCGGCCTCCAGTTGCGCGGCCAACTCCAGCAACTGCGCAAATTCCAGCGTGCCATTCCAGGCCTGTGACACTGCCTGGCCAAAGCGCTCCTCGTTTGTCATGTTCCGCAATCCTGTATTGAATTCAACCCGTGCATGGTATCCCCGCCCGTCAGCGATTGGAAAACGGCGCACCCGCCGTGCGGGGGCAAAAGTAAGCCCTGTTTACCGCCTATTTTTCGGGGATGCCGGGGGTGCCCCGCGGCCTAAACTCACCGCATGTTGCAAAAAGGACTGTTCTGTTGGATCGCCCTGTTGCTGAGCGCCTGCGCCCAGAACGCTGAATTTCAGCGCCCGTCGTTGCCGGTGCCGGTGCAGTGGCCGGACGCTGCAGCCGCCACGGCCGGGCCGGAGGCGGTCAAGACTCATTGGCGCAGCTTTTTTGCCGACCCGCGCCTGCAGGCCCTGATTGTTGCCGCACTGGAAAACAACCGCGATCTGCGCATCGCCGTGGCCCGCGTGGAAGAGGCCAGGGCCCAATACAAGATCGTGCGTGCCGACCGGCTGCCCACGGTGAATCTGCTGGGCAGCGGCAGTGTGGGCGCCACCCCGGCCGACCTGTCGGGCAACGGCACGGTCATCAACGGCCAGCGCTTTGACCTGTCTACCGGCGTGTCCTATGAAGTCGACTTCTGGGGCCGCATTGCCGGCCAGACCGAGGCGGCGCGCAACAGCTTTCTGGCCACCGAAGAAGCCCGTCGCGCCTTCCAACTGTCCTTGATTGCCGATGTGGCCAGCGCCTATTTCAATCTGGTGCAGCTGGACGAACTGGCGCAGTTGGCGCAGCAGTCCGTGGGCTCGCGCGAATTGAGCCTGGCCGTGATCGGGCGCGGTCGCGATCTGGGTGCGTCCTATGATTTTGAATACGAGCAGGCACGTGGCGCGCTGGAGGCCTTGCGCTCCGACCTGCTGTCGGTGGAGCACCAGCGTGTGCTGGCGCGTAACCGCTTGAACTACCTGGTGGGCAATGTGCCGCTGGACCTGCCGCCCGGGCTGGACCTGGACCACCAGGGCCTGACCGCCGGTATTGCCGCGGGCCTGCCGGGGGAGGTGCTGCTGCAGCGGCCCGACGTGATGGCTGCCGAACTGCGCCTGAAAGCGGCGCACGCCAATATCGGCGCGGCCCGCGCGGCGTTCCTGCCCAAGGTGGCGCTCACCGCCGGCCTGGGTGTGGCCAGCCAGGGCTTGTCCAGTCTGTTCAATGGTCTGGCCTGGAACTTCCAGCCCTCGATTGCCCTGCCCCTGTTTGACGACGGCCGCCTGAGCGCCGGCGTGGATGTGGCCGAGGCGCGCAAGGTGATTGCCGTGGCCGATTACGAAAAAACCATCCAGCTGGCTTTCCGCGAGGTGGCCGATCTGCTGTCGGCGCGCGAGGCGCTGGCGCGGCAGGTGCAGTCCGCACAACTGAACGAGAGCGCACAAAGCCGCCGCCTGGAAATTTCGCTGGCCCGCCACAAGGCCGGCCTGATCAATGTGCTGGAAGTGCTGGATGGTGAGCGCAATCTGGTCAGTGCCCAGCAAAACACGGCACAGTTGCGCCGGGCGCAGCTGGAGTCGGCGGCCCAGCTTTACAAGGCCTTGGGAGGCGGGGCATGAAGTCGCCGGCCGTCCTGGCCAAGGACAAGCGCGTCTTTGAAGAGACGCTCAAGTCGGCCCGCCTGGGCCTGCCCGAGGCCGAGTATGAGGTGGGCCTGATGTATGCCAACGGCATCGGCACGACCCAGAACATTGCGCAGGCGGTGGACTGGATCCGGCAGGCCGCCAAACACGGTCTGGCCAGTGCCCAGTTTTTGCTGGCCACCCGCTATGAGGCCGGCGTGGGCGTGGAGCCCAGCGCGCACCAGGCTGTGGTGTGGTTTGCCAAGGCGGCCGACCAGGGCCACCTGAAGGCCGTTTTTCGCATGGGCAAGCTGCTGTCACAGCCGCATGCACAGGATGCCCGCGAGGCCTTCCGCCACGCCGCCCAGGCCGGCCTGGCCGAGGGGCAGCTGGCACTGGCCCGGGCCAGTGCTGTCGATGATCCCGGTGCGGCCGCCCACTGGTTTCGTGCTGCAGCCGAGCAGGGGCTGGCTTCGGCACAGTTTGAACTGGCTCGCCTGCTGGAGCAGGGCAACGGCCTGGCCCGCAACGCGGAAGAGGCGCTGCACTGGTACCGCAAGGCCGCCGCCCAGGACTATGTGGCGGCGCAACTGGCGATTGTGCAGATGGAGCGCGAAGGCGCGGACCAGACCCGCGCCGGCGGGCGTGCCAAGCGCAAGCCGGGCTCCGAGCGGCGCAGCGACGAAGTGCGCTGGGTGCGCGCGGCCGAGTCCGGCAATGCCGATGCGCGTTACCACCTGGGGCAGATGTATGAACTGGGGCTGGTGCTGTCAGCCGATGCCGGCCAGGCCCAGCGCTGGTACCTGGCGGCGGCCCAGTCCGGCCATGTGGCGGCCCAGGTCGCGCTGGCGCGGCTGCTGGAGCGCCGCGGCAACCCCGAGGCGGTGGAGTGGTACCAGCGTGCCGCGCACAGCGGCGATGCCGGTGCGCAATTTGCCATGGGCCGCATCTGCTGCGCCGGTGAGCTGCTGCCGCAAGACTATTTGCAGGGCCTGGCCTGGTATGTACGGGCCGTGGAGCAGGACCACGGCATGGCC
>CANBTQ010000039.1 GCA_947372425.1 Comamonadaceae bacterium
CGCCACCGGATGCGATCACGCGTTTGTCGACGTTCAGACTGGCGTGGCAAAGTATGTGGAATGGATGTCCAAGGTTTGAAGCTGCCATGTTGAAGAAGCTGTTCACCACGGCCTGTTGCATGCTGTGCCTTGCGGCACAGGCACTGGAGATCAATACCGCCAATGAGGCAGAACTCGACAGCGTGCGGGGCCTGGGACCCAGCAGCACGGCGCGCATACTCAAGGCACGCGAGCAGGGTCCGTTCAAAGACTGGACAGATTTGATGCAGCGTGTCAAAGGCATCAAATCCGGTCTGGCGGCCAAGCTGTCCGATTCCGGTCTCACGGTGAACCAGCTGCCGTTTGTCGCGCCTGCAACGGGCATCAAGGCGCCATGATGGTGTCGGTACTTGCGATCTGTATCGGTGCCTGCGTAGGTGCACTGGCACGCTGGCAACTGGGACTGTGGCTCAACCCCTCACTGACAGTTGCCGGCACCATGCTGCCGATGGGTACGCTGGCTGCCAACCTGATAGGCGGCTATCTGGTCGGGATTTGTGTTGCAGTTTTTCACGCCATGCCGCAACTCGACCCGATCTGGCGCCTGGCCCTGGTCACGGGGTTTTTGGGTGCGCTCACCACCTTCTCCAGCTTCTCGGCCGAAGTGGTCAGCATGCTGATGCAGCAGCGCTATGCACTGGCCCTGATGACCACTGCAGTCCACCTGCTGGGATCGCTGTTGCTGACAGTTGCCGGCATGAAGTCGGCGTCGCTTTTACTGATCGCACGCTGAACCGGAATGGCTCGCCGCTGCGGCAGGCAGCAGCGCCACAGCCCCCATGCAAAAAGCCCCTCACGGGGCTTTTTGCATGGGGCGGGTTCGCGAGACTCAGAGTTTTTGCGCCTGCATGAAATTGTCAAAGCGCGCCTCGGCAAAGCGGAACCACAGATTCTGGTCACGCCGGAAGGTGGAATAGTCTTCGTAAATTTTCTTCCAACGCGGGTTCTTGGCGCTGATCTCATCGCAAACGGCCATGGTCTCCTTGAAGGCCAGGTCCATCAGTTCCTTGGGGAAGGGCAGGACCTTGGTCTTGTTGGCCACCAGTTGCTTGAGCGCCAGCGGATTCTTGGCATCGTATTTGGCCTGCATTTCCGAGTGCGCGAATGCGCAGGCCGACTCGATGATGGCCTTGTTCTCGGGCGACAGCGCCTCGTAGGCCTTGCTGTTGCAAAACAGTTCCACCTGCGGGCCACCCTCCCACCAGGCCGGGTAGTAGTAGTAGGGAGCCACCTTGCTCAGGCCCAGCTTCTGGTCGTCGTAGGGGCCGACGAACTCGGCCGCATCAATCGTGCCTTTTTCCAGTGCCTGGTAAATCTCGCCGGCCGGAATGTTTTGCGGCACGCCGCCCATGCGGTCAATCACCTTGCCGGCCATGGGTGCGGTGCGGAACTTCAGGCCCTTGAAATCGGCCACGCTCTTGATTTCCTTGCGGTACCAGCCACCCATCTGGGCGCCCGTGTTGCCGGCCGGAAAATTCACCATGTTGTAGCCCTTGTAGAACTCGCGCATCAGCTTCATGCCGTTGCCCTCGTACATCCAGGCGGTCATCTGACGGCTGTTCAGGCCGAATGGAATGGCGCAGCTGATGGCAAAGGCTTCATCCTTGCCGAAAAAGTAATAGGCCGCCGTGTGGGCGCACTCCACGGTGCCGTCCTGCACCGCATCCACCACGCCAAAGGCCGGCATCAACTCGCCCGCCGCGTGGGTAGTGATGGTGAACTTGCCGCCCGACATTTCACCCACCTTTTTGGCAATGGTTTCTGCTGCACCGTAGAGCGTGTCCAGGGACTTGGGAAAGCTAGACGCCATGCGCCAGCGGATGGTTGCCTGTGCGTGTGCAGCAGGTGCTACCCCGGCAGCCAGGACGCCTGCGATACCTGCGTGCTTGATGATTGACCGACGATCCATTGTGCTTACTCCATTTCGGTTGATAGTTGCCCGGTTCGGCTATGCGCTAACCGGAGTCCAATAGGCTGTCGAGCCATTGTAGAAACGCTGCGCAGGCAAACCTTGCGGGTTTTCCCGTGAAAGGCTTTATCCACACAAAATGATTGGCCCGCACTCAGGCGCTGTGCGCCGCTGGCTCCAGCAAAGCAGCAAAGCGTTCGCGAACCGATGCCTCAATGCCCTGCCCGTCCAGCCCTTGCAGGGCCAGCAGCTTGGCCGGATCACCGTGCTCAATGAATTGATCGGCCAGGCCCAGTTGCAACACAGGAACAACCAGGCCGGTGGCCTGCAGTGCTTCCAGCACCGCACTGCCGGCACCGCCCATCAGGGCGCCCTCTTCCACCGTGACCAGCGCAGCATGGTCTTTGGCCACTGCGCTCAGCAGTGCCACATCCAACGGCTTCACCCAGCGCATATTCACCACTGTGGCGCCCAGTGACTCAGCGGCCGCCAGTGCAGGATGCAGCATGGTGCCAAAAGCCAGAATGGCAATGCCCGCGCCCTGCCTGCGTATTTCACCCTTGCCGATCGGCAGGGCTTCCAGCGACGCACTGACAGCCGCGCCACAACCCGCTCCGCGCGGGTAACGCACAGCCACCGGATGCTCTTGCGCAAAGGCAGTGCTCAGCAATTGCCGGCATTCATTCTCATCGGCCGGGCAGGCCAGGCTGATGTTGGGAATGCAGCGCAGAAACGGAATGTCATACGCACCGGCGTGCGTGGCGCCATCGGCACCGACCAGGCCGGCGCGGTCCAGCGCAAAAACCACGGGCAGATTCTGGATCGCCACGTCGTGGATCAACTGGTCGTAGGCCCGTTGCAGAAAGGTGGAGTAGATCGCCACCACCGGCTTGAGGCCCTCGGCGGCCAGTCCGGCGGCAAAGGTCACCGCATGCTGCTCGGCGATGCCCACATCAAAGTAGCGATCGGGAAAACGGCGCTCGAACTCAACCATGCCGGAGCCCTCGCGCATGGCCGGGGTGATGCCCACCAGGCGTTTGTCCGCCGCCGCCATGTCGCACAGCCATTGCCCGAATACCTGGGTAAACGTGGTGGCCGATGCGACCTTGGCTTTTTGCAAGCCAACCGCAGGATCAAACTTGCCCGGACCGTGGTAGGCCACCGGATCGGCCTCCGCCAGTTTGTAGCCCTGGCCCTTCTTGGTTACCACGTGCAGGAATTGCGGGCCCTTGAGGTGGCGGATGTTTTCCAGCGTAGGGATCAGCGAATCCAGGTCATGGCCATCGATCGGGCCGATGTAGTTGAAGCCGAATTTTTCAAACAGGGTGGCTGGCACCACCATGCCCTTGGCGTGCTCTTCGATGCGCTTGGCCAACTCAAACAGGGGCGGCGCACCCTTGAGTACGGTCTTGCCGACATTCTTGGCCGCCGCGTAAAACTGGCCGCTGAGCAATTGGGCCAGGTACCGGTTCAATGCACCCACCGGCGGGCTGATGCTCATGTCGTTGTCGTTCAGGATCACCAGCAGGTCGCAGTCGGCGACACCGGCATTGTTCAACGCCTCAAACGCCATGCCGGCAGTCAGGGCGCCATCCCCAATGATGGCAATGGCACGTCGCTCTTCGCCCTTGATCTTGGCAGCCAGCGCCATGCCCAGTGCAGCCGATATCGAGGTGCTGGAATGGGCCGTACCAAAGGCATCGAAAGCGCTCTCCGTACGCTGCGGGAAGCCGCTCAAACCACCCAACTGGCGCAGGCTGGGCATGCGCGTACGGCGCCCGGTCAGGATCTTGTGCGGGTAGGTCTGGTGGCCCACATCCCACACCAGACGGTCGTCCGGTGTATTGAACACATAGTGCAAGGCCAGCGTGAGTTCCACCGTGCCCAGGTTGGAACTCAGGTGGCCACCCGTGTTAGCCACGCTATTCAGGAGGAACTCTCGCAACTCGCCGGCCAGGGTATGCAGCTGCGTGCGCGGCAGCTTGCGCAATTCGGCCGGATCGTTAATCGTTTCGAGCAGGGGATAGGGTTGATTCGGCATGTGTTTTCTTGTAGGTTGCCAGCGTTCAGTTGGCGCGATTCACCACCATATCAGCAAGTGCCGCCAACGCCCGGGTATTGGCCAGGCCGCTGCGGCTCAGCGCCTGCTGCGCCTGTGCCAGCAGCTCCTGCGCATAGGCCTTGCTGCGCTCCAGTCCCATCAGGGACACGTAGGTGGGTTTGTCGTTATCTGCGTCCTTGCCGGCTGTCTTGCCCAGCGTGGTGGAGTCGGCGGTGACATCCAGAATGTCGTCAACCACCTGAAACGCCAGCCCGATGGCCGCGCCGTAGGCTTCCAGCGCGCCCAGCACATCGGCAGCCGCCTTGCCGCAATAGGCGCCCATCAGCACACTGCCTTGCAACAAGGCACCGGTCTTGAGTTGGTGCATTTCCCGCAGTTCGGATTCGTTCAGCCTGTGTCCCACACTGGCCAGATCAATGGCCTGCCCGCCCGCCATGCCGGAACTGCCCGCCGCACGCGCCAGCAGACCGCACAATCTGGCCTGGGTAAGGCATTCAACACTGTCATCCTGCGGTGTCAGCAATTCAAATGCGAGGGCCTGCAATGCGTCTCCCGCCAACAAGGCGTCAGCCTCACCGAAACGAACATGCACCGTCGGCTTGCCCCGGCGCAGCACATCGTTGTCCATGCAGGGCATATCGTCGTGCACCAGCGAATAGGCATGGATAAGTTCTACTGCGCAGGCGGCGCGCAAGGCGGCCTCACTGCCTGCGCCGGCGTCAACTGCCACTGCTTCATGGGCCGCCATCACCAGCAGCGGGCGCAGACGCTTGCCGCCGTCGAGTACGGCATAACGCATGGCCTCTACCAGCGCAGCCGGCGCAGCATGTCCGGCACCCTGGGATGTTTCGGTGGTAATCCAACGCTCCAGTGCCCGCTCCACCGCAATGAGGCGGACGCCGGCCCAGGCTTCCAGCTGGAAGGCCGGCACAGCACCGGCGGTATCAGCAAGCATCATGGCGACTTCCAGACCTTGAGCGCACCTTCGTCCAGTACCTTGATCTGGTCTTCCACGGCTTGTAGGCGGTCACGGCAAAACTGCAACAAAGCTGCGCCACGCTGGTACCCGCTGAGCAACTGGTCCAAGGGCATTTCGCCGGACTCCAGGCGACGCACCAGTACTTCGAGCTCGTGCATGGCTTCTTCGTAACTGGTTGGCAGCGCAACGCTGTCCGGCAGCTGGGATGGCGTCGACGCGGACTTGGAGGGGACACTGGCCTTGGGCATGGTATTTCAGAAGATTGAACTGCGGCAAATCCGCACGCTCTGATTTTAGGCGTTCGCCATTGCTGTGGACGAACCCACACCAGCAGGATGGACGCAACAAACAAAAAAGCCCGCTATCGATTCAATAGCGGGCTTTTTACTTTTCTTGGGGTGGCTGATGGGGCTCGAACCCACGACAACAGGAATCACAATCCTGGACTCTACCAACTGAGCTACAGCCACCGTAGGAGCAGGATTATAACCTGCTCCGCCTCTTATTCTGCGCTTGTTGCTGCAAATGATGCGGCAACAGGCTTGGCAACTTTGATTTGCGCCTTGTAACGATTTTTCAGCATCTCGTAATAGGCCTGGTTTTCGGCACTGGCCACCCACTGGCCCAGCTGCGCACGCTCCTGCTTGGCCTGTGTCTCGGCCGGCACACTGCGCTCCATGACCTTGTTGACACGCACCACGGTGTAGCCCTGGCTGCCCATGTCCACGCCCACCCAGGCAGGAAGCTTGGACGCATCGGCATGCATGACTTTGTCGAGCACGGCCGGTGCAATGGCCTGCGCCTGGTCGCGCGATACCACGACGGCAGCGGCCAGTTTGGCCGCATCGGCTTGCGCCGTCCAGGCCTGCAGCTTGGCTGCGCCATCCTTTTGGGCGAGTTCGGCAGAGCGGCTGCTGATCAGACGCTCACGGACATCGTTGCGCACTTCTGCAAGCGGCAGGACGCGGGCCGGTTCGTATTGGGTGATGCGCGCGGAAACCAGCTGATTGGGCCCCACTTCCAGGGCTTCCGTGTTGCGCTTCTTCTCAACCGAATCGGCACTGAAAACAGCCGTCAGCAGTTTCGGATTGGCGAACGGACCCTTGACATCCGGTGATGGCTTGCGCTGCACCTTGCTGGCCGTCTTGATTTCCAGCTTCAGCTTGTCGGCGATCTGTTTAAAGCTGTCGGACTGCTCGTACACCGCATTGGTGAAGGTGTCTGCAACCTCGGCGTACTTGCGCTGTGCCTGTTGGTTGCGCAGGTCTGCTTCAATGGTGGGCTTGAGCTCTTCAAACGATTTTTGCTTGGGTGACTTGATGTCCACCAGTTTGATGATGTGGAAACCGAAGTCCGACTCCACCAGATCGCTGATGTCGCCCTTCTTCATGGAAAAGGCCGCATCTTCAAAGGGCTTGACCATGGCGCCGCGTGCGAAGAAATCCAGATCGCCACCGGCGGGCGCAGAACCCGGGTCCTGCGAATTTTTGCGCGCCACATCGGCAAAACTGTCCGGTGTCTTGCGCACTTGCGCCAGCAACGCACTGGCCTTCTCTTTGGCTTTGGCGCGATCGGCAGCAGCCATGTCCTTGGGCGCATTGATCAGAATGTGGCTGGCACGGCGCTCTTCCTTGCCACTCAAACGGGCTGCGTTTTGGTCGTAGTAGGACTTGAGTTCTTCTTCATTCACCGAAATGGACTTCTTGACGCTATCGAGGTCCAGCAGCACATATTCGACACTGGCCGACTCTGGAGCCTGGAACTGCTTCTGGTTGGCCTGGTAATAGGCGTCCATCTCCGCATCCGTTGGGTTGACCTGGGTCTTGTAGTCGGCGGGCAGAAAGTTGGCCACCTGCACTTCGCGACGTTCAAAAAAAGCATTCAGCGCCAGATTGGCCTGTGCCGCGGGTGCCAGTGCGGTACCGGCAATGCCGCCTTCGACCAGACGCAGGGCCAGGTCTTTGCGCACGCGCGCCTCAAAACCCGCAGGCGTCAGCCCCTGGGAGGCCGCCAACTGGGTGTAGCGCTCCATGTCCAGCGTGCCATCAGGCTTTCGCAAGCCGGCAATGGTGGGGTTTTGTTGCAGTTCATGCGCCAGGCGGGCATCCGTGCTGGTGAAGTGCGCATCTGCTGCGGCTTCGCTCAGCACGCGCTCGCGCACCATGCGCTCCAGGGTGCTGTAGCGTGCGGCAGGAGAATCCAGCAGCTTGGGATCGATAGTGGGTTGTGCGCTGCGGGCACGGTCCGCTTCATTCTTGTGGGCAGCATCCCACTCATCCTGCTTGATGGACTGGCTACCAATTTTTGCAACCGTGTCACCACCGGAATTGAAGCTGCGAAAACCATTGATACCCACCAGCACAAACGCCGGGATGATCAGCAGAAACATGAGGAACATCATGATCTTCGTGTGCTTGCGAACAAAATCGAACATGCAGGTATCTCTCTATCAAATCAACAAAACGTAGTTTCAGTGAGGCTCAACTTGCACTCAAGTCAGGCCGGAACCAAAACAATGCTTCAGAGTGGGCTAACTTGTTGCCAAGCTATGCCGGGACTAAAAAAAAGGCGAACAAACTTGTTCGCCTTTGCTTGGGTGGGTGGTGAGTGATGACGGGCTCGAACCGCCGACCTACGCCGTGTAAAGGCGCCGCTCTACCAACTGAGCTAATCACCCCACCTGAAAACTACATCCTCAGTTCAACGCATCTTTCAATGCCTTGCCTGGACGGAACTTGGGAACTTTGGCAGCCTTGATTTTAATCGCATCGCCGGTGCGCGGGTTGCGACCGGTGCGCGCAGCCCGTTTACCAACCGCAAATGTACCAAATCCCACGAGGGAAACAGAGCCACCTTTTTTCAGTGTTGTCTTGACGGCCCCGATGGTCGACTCCAGCGCGCGCGTAGCAGCAGCTTTGGAGATATCTGCATGTTTTGCAATGTGTTCAATTAATTCAGTTTTATTCACAAAGGCCCCTTGTATGTCTGCAATGTTGTTTGGAATGGTATTCGTATGGCAATCGCTGCGGCAGCAACATCTGCTGCGTACGATTAAAGCCACCGGACTATGCCGTGTCAATACGCCATGCAACATTTACCGCAATGCGGACGCGAATTCTAATGGCAATTTCAGGCCTCACCGGGCACGGGCACGAATTTCAGGAATCGCTTTTTGCAGGTAGTAAACCATGGACCAGACCGTGAGCACGGCAGCCAGCCAGATCAGTGCCATACCCCAGGCATGGGTGTTGACTAGACCGAACAACATGCCGTCAAACAGCAGGAACGGAATCGCCACCATCTGCACCACCGTTTTGACCTTGCCGATCATGTGCACCGCCACGCTCTTGGATGCGCCGATTTGCGCCATCCACTCGCGCAGGGCCGAGATGGCTATCTCCCGCCCAATGATGATGAGGGCGACAAACACATCCGCGCGCTGCAAATGCACCAGCACCAGCACACAGGCGCAGACCAGAAACTTGTCTGCCACCGGGTCCAGAAAGGCACCGAAGGATGAAGCCTGGTTCAGCTTGCGGGCCAGATATCCGTCCAGCCAATCGGTCAGCGCAAACAGCACGAACATCACGGTAGACGCCAGGTTTTTGTCAGCCACCGTCATGAGGGTATCGGGCAGATAGAACACCGCCACGATGAACGGAATGGCGACAATGCGCGCCCAGGTCATGATGGTGGGGATGGTCCAAAACATGGGCCAATTGTGGCACGCCTAATGCAGCGCCCTGTAGATTTCTTCCGCCAATTCACGCGAGATGCCTTCCACGGATGCAATGTCTTCCGCACTCGCCAGAGCCACGCCCCGCACCCCGCCAAAGCGCTGCAACAGCCTGGCGCGGCGCCTGGGCCCGACCCCCGGTATCTCTTCCAGTTTGCCGCCTCCCACACGCACCTTGGCACGTTGCGCGCGCATGCCGGTGATGGCAAAGCGGTGTGCCTCGTCGCGTATCTGCGCCACCAGCATGAGCGCTGCCGAATCGGCCCCCAGATACACCTTGTCGCGGCCATCGGCAAACACCAGCTCTTCCAAACCCACCTTGCGGCCCTCGCCCTTCTCCACGCCGACGATCAGCGACAGGTCCAGGCCCAGCGCCTCAAACACCTCGCGCGCCATCGCCACCTGTCCCTTGCCACCGTCCACCAGTACCAGATCGGGCAATCGACCGGTGCCCGCAGGCACAGTGCCGGAGTGCTTGGCTTCGTTCAAGGCCTCGGCCAGTTTGCTGTAGCGCCGCGTCAGCACCTGGCGCATGGCGGCGTAGTCATCCCCGCCGGTAATGCCCTCGATGTTGTAGCGACGGTACTCCGCGTTCTGCATCTTGTGGTGGTGGAAGACCACGCAGGAGGCCTGGGTGTTTTCTCCGGCGGTGTGCGAAATGTCGAAGCACTCGATGCGCAGTTCTTCCAGGTTGTCGATCGCCAGGTCTAGTGCCTCGGCCAGAGCACGGGTGCGTGCCTGTTGCGAGCCCTCTTCCGCCAGCAGGCGTGCAAGCTGCAGCGCGGCATTGGTCTGCGCCATGTCCAGCCAGGCACGGCGTTGCTCACGCGGCTGGTGGATGGCACTGACCTTGACCCCGATCTGCTCGGACAAAGCCTGCAACAAATCCTTGCTCACCGGGTCGCTGACCACCAGCACCGAAGGCATGGGCACATCGATGTAATGCTGGGCCAGAAAGGCTTCCAGCACCTGTACTTCGACGGACGGACGTGCGGCTTCGTCGGCATCTTCCAGGCCTGCCGCCTCTTCCACGTGGGCAGGAAAATACGGACGGTCACCCAGATGCCGGCCACCACGCACCATGGCCAGATTCACGCAGGCCTTGCCGCCCTGGACCTTGACGGCCAGGATGTCCACATCGCGGTCCGACACGTTGTCTACCGACTGCTGGTGCAGCACATTGGAGAGCGCCGCCACCTGGTTGCGGATCTCTGCGGCCTGCTCAAATTCCAGCTTGTCGGCATGCGCCATCATGCGGACCTCCAATTCCTGCATCACCTCGCGTGCGTCGCCGCGCAGGAAGCGCTCGGCATTGGCCACGTCCTCGGCATAGTCGGCGGCGTTGATATGGCCGACGCAGGGCGCAGAGCAGCGCTTGATCTGGTACAGCAGGCAGGGCCGGGTACGGTTGCTGAACACCGGGTCTTCGCAGGTACGCAGGCGAAACACCTTTTGCATCAGCAAAATGGCTTCCTTCACCGCCCAGGCGCTCGGGTAGGGGCCGAAGTAGCGGTGCTTTTTTTCCACACCACCGCGGTAATACGAGACGCGTGCAAATGCACTGGGGTTGGGCTGCAGCCGCGCACCCACAGGCGCGTCACTGGGCCCTTCCAGCGCCGGGCGTTTGGCCGTGGGTGCCTGGCCCGACATCTTCAGATAGGGGTAGCTCTTGTCGTCCCGAAACAGGATGTTGTACTTGGGGTTGAGCGTCTTGATCAGGTTGTTTTCCAGCAGCAGCGCCTCGGCCTCGGAGCGCACCACCGTGGTCTCCATGCGCACAATCTTGCTGACCATGTGGCCGATGCGGGTGCCACCGTGGTTCTTCTGAAAGTAGCTCGAAACCCGCTTCTTCAAATTGATGGCCTTGCCCACATACAACACCTGGCCCTGGGCATCGAAATAGCGGTACACGCCTGGCAGGGACGGCAGGGACGCCACGTCGCGCAACAGGTCTTCGGGGTGCTCGGAAATCATGGGGTCGTATTGTCCATGGACAATAGAGACCATGCTCTGGGATATTTTCTGCCGCGTGGTCGACAACTTTGGTGACATCGGCGTCTGCTGGCGTCTGAGTACGGATCTGGCGGCGCGGGGGCAGGAGGTGCGGCTCTGGGTCGACGATGCCAGCGCCTTGCGCTGGATGGCCCCTGGCGCACTGGAAAGCCAATGGCCCGGGGTTCGGGTGTTGCCCTGGGATCAGAGCAGCCACCTGGAGACGCTGGCGGCCATGCCCGCCGCCGCCTGCTGGATAGAAGCCTTCGGCTGTGACATTCCCCAAGCATTTGTGGCGCACCGCGCACAATCACCCGTGCCGCACGACCCCGCCCATGCAGCCGCACCACCACCCGATTTGCAGCGCCCGGTTTGGATCAACCTCGAATACCTCTCGGCCGAGCCGTATGTGGAACGCTGCCATGGGCTGCAGTCCCCCGTCTCGCACGGTCCGGCAAAGGGCTGGAGCAAGACTTTTTTCTATCCGGGCTTCACCGCCAAAACCGGTGGCTTGCTGCGCGAACCCGGGCTGGCAGACCAGCTGCAAATCGAACCGGATGCCACGGCCCGCGAGGCCTTTTTCAACGCACTGGGTGTGCCGTGGCAGGGTGAACAGCTGCTGTCCCTGTTTTGCTACGAGCCGCCCCTGCTGCCGGCGCTGCTGGAACAACTCGCCGCCTCACCGCAGCCAACCAGGCTGTTGGTCACGCAAGGGCGCGCCGCGCAAGCGGTGCACGCCGTGCTGGGCACGCAACAGCAGCGCGGCTCGGTTGCAATCGACTATTTGCCCTATTTGAGTCAGACGGACTTTGACCGCCTGCTGCGCGCTTGCGATCTGAACTTTGTGCGGGGCGAAGACTCGGTGCTGCGTGCGCTCTGGGCCGGCAAGCCCTTTGTGTGGCACATCTACCCGCAGCAGGATATGGCCCACGCCGCCAAACTGGAAGCCTTCATGGAACAAATGCATTTCAGCGCCGCGGTACGCACGCTGCACCGGGCCTGGAATGGCCTGTTGGCCACTCCTGTGCCAGCGTCCGCCCTGGAGGCATTGCAGCCCACGGCACGGGTGCAATGGCAGTCCGATCTACGTCCGGCACGCACGCGCCTGCTTGAAATGGATGACTTGAGCACCCAACTGCTCCAATTCGCAATGGAAAACCGTTAAAATGCGAGGCTTTGCTGATCTTGCCGGGAAACACCGCGGCTGATCACGCCCCGCCGCGGAATGCGGCATACCTTGGCTGATGGCCCGTGGCCTGCAGCCTTACTGCTACCAGACATTTATGAAAATCGCTCAAGAAATCCGCGCCGGCAATGTGATCATGCACGGCAAAGACCCCATGGTTGTGCTGAAGACCGAATACAGCCGCGGTGGCCGCAACTCCGCCACCGTTCGCATGAAGCTCAAGAGCCTGATTGCCAATTTCGGCACCGAAGTCGTGTTCAAGGCCGACGACAAGATGGACCAGGTCATCCTCGACAAGAAGGATTGCACCTACTCCTACTTTGCCGACCCCATGTACGTTTGCATGGACAGCGATTACAACCAGTACGAAGTCGAAGCCGAAAACATGGGCGACGCCCTGAACTACCTCGAAGACGGCATGGAACTCGAAGTGGTGTTCTATGACGGCAAGGCCATTTCGGTCGAACTGCCCACCGGCGTGGTGCGTGAAATCACCTGGACCGAGCCCGCCGTCAAGGGCGATACCTCCGGCAAGGTGCTCAAGCCCGCCAAGATCGCCACCGGTTTTGAAATCGGCGTGCCAATCTTTGTGGCCCAGGGCGACAAGGTCGAAATCGACACCCGCACCGGCGAATACCGCAAGCGCGTGTAAAGACTGCCGGGGCCCTGCCCCGCACGATCAAGGCCCCACCCCGG
This sequence comes from Comamonadaceae bacterium, assembly GCA_947372425.1. Taxonomy (GTDB): domain Bacteria; phylum Pseudomonadota; class Gammaproteobacteria; order Burkholderiales; family Burkholderiaceae_C; genus Allorhodoferax. The sequence goes on from CANBTQ010000039.1 coordinate 12,600, forward strand.
TGGGGCTTTTTTTTGTCTGTTGAGGCGTCGTGGACGGCCTGCAACACAATCAGGGTAAACCCTTGTAAATTCCGGTGAACGCCGGTGATGTCGGGGACAATGGCTGCTCTGCAAACCTTTCGTCACCCGAGCGCTCCATCGTGATTATTCGTCCCCGGCCCCACTGGATTCGCCTGCTGCTGGTCCGTCGCGGCTCTCTGGTGCACCGCATCTATGGCCAGCAACTATTCATCCTTGCCCTGTCTTGCGCAGTGGTGGCGGCGCATGGCCAACTCTTTCTCTGGAAGGTCACGCTGACGGCCAGTCCGTTTTCGCTGATGGGCGTGTCCTTTGCCATCTTTCTGGGCTTCCGCATCAATGCCAGCTACGACCGCTTCTGGGAGGCACGCAAGCACTGGGGCAGCGTGCTGGTGGATGCACGCAACCTGACCCGTCAGGCCCTCACCGCGATTGCGCCACAGCGCGATGTCAAACCCTTTGTGCTGGGCCTGATCGCCTTTGCCAGCACCATGCGCAACCAGTTGCGCGGCCAGCCTGCCAGCCACCAAACGCAAGGCCTGCTGCCGCCGGAGCTCAGCGCACAACTGGACGGCATGCGCTCGGCCCCGACCCGGGTTCTGGTATGGCTGGGGCAGTGGCTGCGGGATTGTCGCCAGGCCGGCCAGCTTGAGCCGGTGATTGCGCACAAGATGGAGCACTCGCTCGACAGCCTGTCCTTTGCGCTGGGCAGTTGCGAGCGCATTGCCAACACGCCGCTGCCTTTTGCCTACTCGGTCATCCTGCATCGCAGCGTCTACCTGTATTGCGCCCTGCTGCCGTTTGGACTGGTGGACAGCATTGGCCTGATGACGCCACTGGTGGTGACCTTTGTGTCCTACACCTTCTTTGCACTCGAAGCACTGAGTGACGAAATCGAAAATCCGTTCGGCCTGGAAGCCAATGATCTGGCACTCGACGCCATGGTCTCGGGCATTGATGCCAGCCTGCGTGAGATGCTGGGCGAGACACCTCCGGCAGCGCCGCAGCCCGATGCCAACTTCATACTGACCTGAAGCGCTGCCGCTGAGCCGGTAAGGCCGCCCCGGCGATCAGGTGGCATCCACGAAATCGGCATTGCTGGGGAAATGTTCACGCATCCAGTCGGCATCCAGTGACAAGGCGGCCAACACGTCCGATGGCAGGTTTTGGATGTGTTCGGGTCCGGCGTTGTGGCTGTCGGCCAGCAGCCCGGCAATATGCACAATGGCACCCAGTCGGGAATAGGCCTGGTCCACCAGCGGATCGGCACTGCGCTGCAAGGCCTGCACCATTTGCATGGGGAAATTCCAGCGCCGGGCCAGCTCGGCAACCAGCTGGCCCTCGGTAAAGCCCACCAGCTGCCGCTCCCGCTGCCAGCGCATGCCGGGTGCCAATGGCAGCTTTTCAATTTCCAGCAGCGTCTTGGGTTCTGCCTGCGCGATCAGCAATTCACCCAAGCGCACCATCATCCCGGTCAGCCAGGCCATGGGCACATCCACCCCCACCTTCCGTGCCAGCCACTCGGCATAGCCGGCACAGGCCATTGAAGTCTTCCAGAAGATGTACATGTCCAGCCCCGGCAGGCGCGGGAACGAATGGCTAAAGCAGGCGGCCAGCGCAACGCTGCGCACCTGGTTCATGCCGACCATGGCAATCGCGTCTTCGATGCTGCCCACCCCCCGTGGCAAACCGAACTGCGCACTATTGGCTATGCGCAGCAGCTTGGCGGAAATGGCAGGGTCGCGGGTAATCAAGTCGCTGACTTCTTCTACCGACGCATTTTCCTGGTTCAGCGTCTCGATCAGGGAATGGGCCAGGTCCGGAATGGAAGGCAGTGTGACGGATTCAAAAAATGAATCGAGACTCGACATAAGGGCTCCAATGTTCGAAAAGTATTTGCATGCAATTTACCCCATGGCGGGCGTGGTCGTTCACAACGGCACCCAGGGTGGCTGCGAAGGTGGAACCTGCGGCGCAGCCTGATCAGGACTTGGTCAAGACAGCCGGTGTGTACCAGATCAAACTCAGTCCGCCAAAGATCGAAACTCTGCCTGCCATGTTGCGAAGAAACTTTGCTCTGTTGATAGGGTCCCTGCTGTACCGTCCCGCACAGGCCAACCCCAGCGACGTGTTACCCCAATCCGGACGCCTCAGTCCCGGCAGTACGGCGAACGCCGAGGAACAAGCCTTTTTGGCCAGCATGGACAGGCAATACCCGGGCGACCGCACAAAGCCATCGCAAGCGCTGGCTGCACAGGGCTGGCAGGCACTGCGCCAGGGCCGGAGCGACGAAGCCATGCGCAGCTTCAACCGGGCCTGGCTCTTGCTGGCAAGCAACGGCAACGCGCTGTGGGGCATGGGGCAGATAGAAGCCAACCGGGGCCATGCCAGTGAATCGCTCAAGCTGTTTTCCGAAGCCAACCGGCTGATTGGTTTTGACCAGGACTTTGCCGTGGACTATGCGCGGGCGCTGTCGCTGGCCGGCGTGCAACTGCACGACAAGAAGTTGCTGGACCAGGCCTTTCTGCGCTTTGCGCAGCTGCATGCCCGTGCACCGGCAAACACCCTCAACCTGCAGAACTGGGCCATTGCCCTTTTTTACACCGGCCAGTACGCAGCAGCCTGGGACAAGATCAAGGCGGCACAGGCCACACCCCGCGGCGCCGAAGTGGACAAAAATTTTGTCGCAGACTTGCAGCGCAA
>CANBTQ010000040.1 GCA_947372425.1 Comamonadaceae bacterium
GGCGGCAATATCGCCATTGGCCCGGTTTTGCTGGGTGCGGCCAAACCGGTGCATATCCTGACCGCCAGCACCACGGTGCGCCGGATTGTGAATATGACAGCCCTGACCGTGGCAGACGCAAACGCTGGCCGTTAAGCGTTTGCGTAAAAGTTAGTACATACTTTTTTACGTTCTCCTGACGCAGGCCTTGCCCTTTTACAGGGCAAGGCCTTGCTTTTTTGTGCCGGATGGGCGACACTACGCCGCTTGGGATGTCGGGTTTACCCGAACTTGTTACGGGGAAATTTGGTGCGCAACAGCAGGTTTAAGTTAGTACTTACTGGCTTTTTGTTGGTTGCTTTGCTGGGTGCAGGTAGTGCGGGTGCGAAGAGCCTGTATGCAGGCTCCGGATTTGGCAGTATCGCGCTCAGCGAGTTGCCGGTTCAGGGTCAAGAGACCCACCGGCTGATTCGCCAAGGCGGCCCGTTTCCGTTTGACAAGGACGGCGTTGTATTTGGAAACCGGGAGCGCCTGTTGCCTATGCACACGCGTGGTTATTACCGGGAATACACCGTACGGACACCGGGTTCCAGAGACCGTGGAGCCAGAAGAATTGTTTGCGGTGGCCCTGCCACTACGCCAGATGCCTGCTATTACTCGGCCGATCATTACGCGAACTTTCGCCAGATCGTGCCCTGACTTTTGTTTTGTACTTTGAGAAAGTGAATCGGGGATGGACACGCCACTTCGAACCGTTAGAACCAATATCGTTCAATCGATACGCGCCTTCAGGGTGCAGGACTTGCAGGAAGCGGCCCAGGCACTGGGTCACCACTTTCTGTACGCCAATCTGGCCAATGCACAGTCCAAGCAGGATGTGCTCGACCTGATAGGCCAGCAATTCATTCTGTCTACGCAGGTCAGCAAGAACTTTGATGCCTTGTACGACAGCATGACCGACCCGGTGCATAAATCGGGGCCACAGCCCGGCTTTATCGCCGTGCTGGAACACATTCCTGCCAATGCCAAGTTTGACAAGGAAGCGCGCGAGCAACTGCTCGACATCTTCCGCGACACGGCAGATTACTGGGGAGACCGGAAGATACCCTTCCGATGCTTCTATTCTTTTCTGTAGCCCGTTCTGCACACACCAGCCAAGCAGAACGGGCGAACGAGGCAAACAGCGGTGTCCCCACGGGCGCCATCAGCGGTATCGAACTCATGACCGAGAGCGGTGAAAAAATGCCAACAGACAAGCTGTTGGACGTTTCTCCACTGGCCCTGCGCATGAGCAGCCCCTTTAATGCGGGGTACTGGCTGGCAGCAGCCTGACCGGTAACGTCAGCTACCCGAAAAGCCCACCCCTGCGGTGGGCTTTTTTTATGCTGATGCGGTGGCGTAGGTGCCACTGCGGGTTACCCGATCCAGCTTGGCCCGCAGGCTATCGGCATGGAAAGGCTTGGCCAGGTGGTCGTCCATGCCGGCATCCAGACAGGCCTGGCGGTCAGACTCCATGGCATTGGCCGTCATGGCCACAATGGGTGTGCGCTGTCCGGGCGGTTCGGTCGCGCGGATCAGGCGCGTGGCCTCCAGCCCGCCCATGATCGGCATTTGCATGTCCATCAGGACCAGGTCCCATTTCCGCGTGGCAAATTGTTCCACTGCCTCCTGTCCGTTCTGGGCCAGCACCACCGTGTGCCCCCACTTTCGCAGCAGGGTGGTGGCCAGCATCTGGTTGATCGGGTGGTCTTCCACCAGCAGGACCTGAAAGCATCGCCCGCTTTGCGCTGCAACAGGTGTCTGCAGGGTGGCTGGCGCCTGGGCGCTCGGCGCGTCTTGTACTTGCAATGTGAAATGAAAGGTGCTGCCCTCGCCGTCGGCGCTGTCCAGCCAGATCCGCCCGCCCATCAGTTGCACCAGCCGGGCGCATATGGTCAGGCCTAGACCGGTTCCACCGAAGCGGCGTGTGGTGGAGGTGTCGGCCTGGCTGAAGGCTTCAAACACACCGGCCTGCTTGTCAGCCGGAATCCCGATGCCGGTGTCACGCACCGCAAACTGCAGTGTGTGGCCGGTGTCCGTGGCTGCGCAGCGCACGGTTACATAGACGCCACCCTGGCTGGTGAACTTGATGGCGTTGTCGCACAGGTTGGTCAGCACTTGGCGCAGGCGTACCGGGTCACCCAATACCGCCGGTGGCAGGTCCGTTGGCAAATCACTTTCCAGCACCAGGCCTTTGTGTTCGGCCCGGCTGCGCAGGGTTTTCAGGGTCTCCTCGATGGTCTCCAAGGGCGAGAAGCGTGCCGCTTCGATATTGAGCTTGCCGGCTTCAATCTTGGAAAAGTCCAGCACGTCATTGAGAATGACCATGAGCGACTGCGCCGAGGTTTTGACAATGCGCAGGTACTCGCGTTGCGTCGGGTCCAGATCCAGTCCCAGTGCCAGGTCGGTCATGCCGATGACCCCGTTCATGGGGGTGCGGATTTCATGGCTCATATTGGCCAGGAATTCACTCTTGGCCTGGTTGGCAGCTTCCGCATTGCGCTTGGCGTCGCGCAGTTCCTGCTCGATGAGGTTTCTCTGGGTAATGTCCAGGATGGTTCCCACCAGACCGGTGATGGCGCCGTGGCTGTCGGTCAGCGGCGCCTTCCAGTACAGGCCCTCCCGCAACTCACCGCTCAGCCGGTTGTGAAAGGTCGCCTCGTAGGTCTGCACGGTGCCGCGCGCATACAGTTCCTGGTCTTTTCCATCCATCATGACCGCTGTATCACCGGTCACCAGGTCAAACACGGTCTTGCCGATCCAGTCGGATCGCACAATGCCCATCAGGGTTTCAAACGCCTTGTTGAAGCGCAGGTAACGGCCCTGCCGGTCCTTGAGGTAGATGGCCGTAGGGGTGGCCTCCAGCAGCACCTCGACAAAGCGCAGTTGCTCGGCCAACCGGGCCTCTATTGTTTTGCGTACGGTGATATCGGTGCGAATGGCGATGTACTGTTCGGGCAGGTCGTCGCTGCCCATCAGCGGCACGATGGTGGCATCGACCCAGTACAAGACACCGGACTTGCTGCGGTTGCAGATTTCGCCGTGCCATACCTTTCCTTGCGCGATGGTGTTCCACATCGTCTGGAAGAAAGCGGGCGGGTGTTGGCCTGAGTTGACGATGCGGTGGTTGCTGCCCAGCAGTTCGGCCAGCGTGTAGCCACTGATTTCGGCGAACTTGCCGTTGGCATACAGGATGTTGCCCTGCAGGTCGGTCATGCTGACGATGGCATGCTGGTCCAGGGCGAACTTCTGGTTGTTCAGGGCGCGGCGGCTGCCTTCGCGCTCGTGCACCAGTGCCATCACGCGGTTGATCAGGCTGTCCAGATCATCGGCATCCAGTGGCAGGGTGTCTGTATCCGGTGCCAACTCCAGCGTGCCCAGCACACGGCGCAGGGACTCCAGGGCGCGTTGCCGGGCCTTGAGTTCGTTGCGCAGTTGCAGATCCAGCGCGTGCTGGCGCGTGACGTCGCGAAAGGTCAGCACATGGCCGGTGATGAGGTTGGTATGGGAATAAATGGCGGAGAGTGTGGTCTCCAGAATCATGCGGTTGCCCGTGGCGCCAGTCACTTCCAGTCGGCGTACCTTCCAGTCCATAGGCGCTGCGTCGTAGTCGAAGGCCGCCGGCAGCAGCTGGCGTGAATCCTGGTTAAGCAATTCCTGGCACCGGAAGCCCAGCAACTGCTCGGCTGCGGGATTGGCATAGACCAGCTTGAAGTCCACGTCGGTGCGCAGCACGCCGTCGGTAATGGCGTTCAGCGTGACGGCCGCCTCTTCGCGCTGTGTCGACAGGCGTCCGGCAGCCCGGCTGATGATGTCGAAGGTGTGGCGTATCTCAACCGGCGCATCGGTATCCAGCAGCGCGTTGATATCGATGCTGCCGGCCAGAATTTCGGTCTCGCGCAGGCGTACCCGGTCAAAATTGCCCAGCCAGCGGCGCAGCGGAATGCGGATCAGGACCACCCCGGCAACCAAGGCCAGCAATGCCAGCAGCAGCGCGTAAACGGCCATCCGCCACAGCTCGCCCGCAATGCCATCGGCGGCAAAGCTCAGGCGCAGCACCCCGTAGTCCCTGCCACCGGCGCGTATGTTCTGGTTGATGTCAAACAGCTGCTGCTCCACCAGCGCTTGCAGCCACGCCGGCGCTGTAATGGCGGGTGTGTGGCTGTTGGTGGAGGTGATGGCGCCGCCGTTGGTGTCGATGAATTGGGCCCGGGCGAAGTTGGACTGCGCAATGGCCCGCTCCAGCGTCTTGGAAATCGTGTCGTAATCGCCGATGACCGCACTGTCGCCCACAGTCTGCGATGCCACATTGACCATCATCTCGCCGGCCAGCAGCTCGGCATCAATCTGCTGCGTGAACTGGTAGCGATAAAAAAGCGCCAACCCGATACCCACAAACAGCAGCAGCGTGGTGACATACAGCGAAAACACCCGCTCCACCAGGGACTGGGGCAGCAGGCGTTGCAGCAGGCTCATCGGCGGCTGCTCAGTGCAGGGCTGCTGGTGCGCTTTGGTAGAAGCGCTTGTAGGCCGCATAGTCGGCCCCGGTGGCGCTCACAAAATAGGCATCGTTGGGCAGGCCGACTTCCTTGGAGGCCTGGTGCAGGATCTCGCGCCCTCTGGGATCCTTGTACATATCCATAAAGGCGGCGGCCACCTTGTGCACATCCGCCTCAGGCACCTTGCTGGACGCCATCAGGGCCAGATCCTGGAAGGGCTCGGAGCTCCAGAGCACGCGGAACTTGCGGCCTTCGCGTCGCATATAGCCCTCCACCAGTTGCGAGTTGCCACCGGCAGCCACCACCTTGCCGGCAAATAGCTGGGCAAAGGCCGCGTTCTGGTTGCCAGCAAATACCACTTTGACGTCGATATTTTTGGACAGCAAATAGGCGTATGGAACCTTGTAGACGATAAAGGCCTCGGGGCCGGCAAAGGCCATCTCCTGGCCCTTGAGCTGGGCCACATCCGTAATCGGGGAGTCCAGCGGCACCACAATCTGGCCCTGCACGGTGGGTGTGTTGCGCCGGCCGAAGACCTTCCAGCCGAGTTGCTCGCGCTCCGGGCTGAACAGGTGGTTGCTGAAGACAAACTCCACCTCTTTGGCCAGCACATAGCTGGTGGTGTCAGCCGAGGTGCGGCCGATCTTCAGGTTCAGCTTGATGCCGCTCTTCTCCGACACATAGGCAATGATGGGGTTCCAGTACGCCGCCGTGAGATTGATGTCGAACTGGTTGACCGGTGAAAAGTTGTAGCTGGTCGGCTGGGCCTGACCGCTGCTGCACCACAGTCCCCAAAGCAGCAGCCCGGTTCTGGCTAGCGCAGCAAGCAACTTTGTCATGGCGTTCCCCTTGTGCATGAATGTTCGACGCGGTGTATCGCGTGTCGCATCATAAAACAGCAGGCGGCGACTCAGCCGATTTGCAGGGCCAGTTCCAGATATTGCGCCACCGGCACTTCCTCGGCACGGCGCTGCACGTCAAAGCTGCCGGCAAACTGCTTTTCTTCCAGCCAGCGGCCCAGCGTATGGCGCAGCAGTTTGCGGCGCTGGCTGAAGGCTACCTGTACCAGCTCGCTCAGGCGCAGCACGTCGACCGCTGCCGGCGCGGCGCGTGGCACCATGCGCACCACGGCGCTGTCCACGCGTGGCGGCGGAACAAAACTTTCCGGCGGCACGAACAGCACGTCTTCCATGGCGTAGCGCCACTGCAGCATGACACTCAGGCGGCCATAGGCCGCAGTGGAGGGCGACGCCACCATGCGGTCAATCACTTCCTTTTGCAGCATGAAGTGCTGGTCTTCAATGCAATCCACATAATCCAGCAGGTGAAACAGAATCGGCGTGGAAATGTTGTAGGGCAGGTTGCCCACCACCCGCCATTTGCCGGCGGCCTGGGCGGGAACGGCTTGCAGGGCACGGAAGTCCACCTTCAGCACGTCGGACTCCACGACCGTGAGCTGGCCATGGCTGCGCAGGCGCTGGGCCAGGTCGCGGTCCAGCTCGATCACGGTGAGGTGGCCCAGGCGCTCCACCAGGGGCTGGGTCAGGGCTGCCAGGCCCGGCCCGATCTCCACCATGCGTTGGCCGGCCTGCGGTGCAATCGCGCGCACGATGGCATCAATGATGCCGCCGTCGGATAGGAAATGCTGGCCGAAGCGCTTGCGTGCAATGTGCTTCATGGCTATTGCGGCGCGTCGCGCAGCTCCACGTAGGCGCGCTCGCGGATGTCACGGGCCCAATTGGTGTAGGCCTCATCCAGTTTGGTTTCACGCAACTGGTTGCGCACCACTTCGCGCGCCTCGCGTGGACTGAGTTCGGCGCGCCGGCGCTCCAGCAGTTCAATCAAGTGAACGCCAAAGCGCGACACCATGGGGTGGCTGATGTCGTGGTCCTTCAGGCGGTTCATCACCTCTTCAAACTCGGGCACAAACATGCCCGGGTTGGCCCAGCCGAGGTCGCCGCCCTGGGCCGCGCTGCCGTCCTGCGACACCTCGCGGGCCGCGGTGGCAAAGTCGGTTGTGCCCGACACGATGCGCTGGCGGATGTCGGCCAGCCTGGCAATGGCCGCGGCCTGCGTCAACTCGGGGCCAACGCGCAGCAGGATGTGGCGGGCATGGGTTTGCACCACGGTTTGGGCCACTGCGGAGGGGGCGCGGCGGTCCAGTACCTTGAGGATGTGAAAGCCCGCGCCGGAACGCACCAGATCGGAAACCGCCCCCACCGCCACGGACTGCGTGGCCTGCACAAAGGAGCTGGGGTAGCGGTCGGCACGGCGCAGGCCGAACTCGCCGTTCTTGCTGCGGTCGGCATCCGAATACTGCTTGACCAGGGTGGCGAAGTCTTCACCCGAGCGGATGCGCACCAGCAGTGCCTGGGCCTGGGCCTGCAGTTGGCTGACCAAGCCTGCATCGGCTTTTTCCGGCACCGCCACCAGCAACTGGGCCAGATTGATTTCCTGCGCCAGCGGGTCGCTGTTGGCGCTGGCCTGCTCGGCCATTGCCCGGTCCACATCCTGGTCGGTGACACGCACGCGCCCTTCCACCTCGCGCTCGCGCAGCCGGGTCAGCGTGAGTTGGTCGCGCAACTGGGTGCGCAAGGTAGCCGGGCCCATGCCTTCTTTGGCCATGCGTTGGCGGAACGTCTCCACATCCACCTGGTTCTGGCGCGCCAGATTCTGTTCGGCCAGGTCGACTGCGGCGTCATCAATGCGGATGCCGTACTCTGCCGCCAGCTGCAACTGGGCCCGGTCGCTGATCAGGCGCTCCAGCACGGCCTGGCGCATTTCCTCGGCCGGGGGCAGCGATTGGCGCTGGGCCTTGAGCTGCTCGGTGACGCGCTGCAGCGCGGCGCGCACCTCACTGTTGGTAATCGGTTCGGAGTTGACCACCGCCACCACATAGTCGGCCGACTGGGTTTTTTGCGCCTGCGCCGGCAGCGCCTGCAAAGCGGCCAGGGCGGCAAGCGCCAGGGCCCAAAAACGGGATTTCATAAGCATTTATTGGTAGTTGCTGAAGCGACTGGTGCTGGCGCCGCCAGCATCACGCAAATTCTGGTAACGCGAAATATTCTGTGTCAAGGTTGCGCGCGGGTCTGCTGTGCCGATACGCGTGAATCCCACAAATTCCAGCTGGAAAATCCAGCGTTCGACGGCAGTGGAGGTGCTGGTCTGCGTCCGGGCAAACACCACGCGCGCCAGCCAGCAGCCCGCATCGTACTCGACGCCCAGCAGCGTGTCGACCAGGGTGCTCTGGTCCATGCTGTAGTTCATGCGGCCCATTGCGTAATAGCGGCCATCGCCCTGGCCCCGGCCGGCACCCAGGTCCCGGCCGCGGTCACCCCAGAGATCATTGATGGGCCACTGCCAGCTGACGTCGATCTGCTCGCTCACATCGCGCTGGAAACGGTAGGCGGCGTTGATCACCCGGTAGTTGCCGGGGTTGTAGCGCGCCCCCACGGTGGCCCGCACCGACTGGTCTGTCAGCGGGTTGTACTGGGTGGTGGAATCCAGCGTCCAGCGCTCGTTGAGATTCACTTCCGCACCCAGCAGCAGGTCACTCAGACCCTGCTTGGCCGGGCTGCCGGCGCTGTTGAGCGTGACCTGCTGCTCGTCAAAGCGCAGGCGCTGCGCAATGCCGAAACGTGCGTACTGGCTGCCGCTGTCGGGGTCCAGGAAGCGGGTGGACAGGCCCATGGTCAGCAGGTTGTTGTCGGCGATCTTGTCGTGGCCGACAAAAGCGTTTTCCATGTAGATGCTGGCAAAGTTGAAGTCGGCGATGCCCGTGTCGTAATTGGGCAGCATGCTCTGGTTGCGATACGGCGTATAGACGTAGAAAGCGCGCGGCTCCAGCGTCTGCACAAAGCTGCGGCCCCACAGCGCACTCTCGCGCTCGAACACCAGGCCGCTGTCCAGGCTGAAGGTGGGCACCACGCTGCTGGCCGACTGGCTGCCATCCGAGGCCATGGCGTCGTATTGGTAGGCCGCCGCATGCAGCTGCAGCTTGGGGGTGATGAAACCCTGCGGCGCCAGCCAGGGCCGGCTGATCTGCGCCAGGGCAAAGCTGCGCTGGGCATTGGGCTGGCCGGTGAGCAGGCGGTCGGCTGCAAACTGGGTGAAGTCGCCGTCCAGCGACCAGTCAAAGCCGTGCACATTGCGCTGCTCGTAGCGGGCCGTGATCTGCGGCACCCGGTCGTAGGGCGGAACAATCGGCGAGTCCGGGTCTTGCAAGACCTGCCACTTCAGCACGTGCACGGTGCCGGTTACGGCGCCGCTGGACCAGCTTGCCAGCATGTCGCCCGGCAGCAGGCGTTGCGCCAGCACGGTGTCGGCGCTGGCAAAGTCGCGCCAGTAGTTGTCGTCACTGACGCGGTTGATATTCAGTGCCAAGGCGACCGCGCCCACATTGGGCAGGCCGGTGTCCACCGTGCCGTTGTGCGTGAAGGCCAGGCCCCAGCGGTCCAGATCGCGCAGCTTGTCGCCCGGCATGCTGTTGGCCACCACCTTGCCGGCGTAGCCGGGTTCCAGGTAGCGGTAGGTCACGCCCAGGTCGACACCGCGCGCCGTCATCAGGGTGGGCGTGATGGTGGCGTCGCGGTTGGGCGCAATGTTCCAGTAATAGGGCAGGGCCAGCGTGGTGCCGCTGATGCTGTCCACACCCGCCGTCAGCGGCATCAGCCCGGACTTGCGCTTTTCGGTCAGCGGAAAGCTGATGGCCGGCACCGGCAGAATCGGCACGCCCTTGAAGTAGAGATAGGCACCATCGGCCACACCAGTTTCTTCGTCATTGTCCAGCGTGATGCTGGCCGCGCGCAGCACCCAGTCGGGCATCCAGCTCGGGCCGGGCAGGCGCCGGCAGGTGGTGTAGCTGGCGTCGTACACCACGGTATGGTTTTCGTCCAGAAAGTCGGCGCGCGCGGCTTCACCATGGGCGTCGTTCTGGGCAAAGTGAAAGCTGGGTTGCTGGAAGAAGCCTTCAAAGCGCTCCACCTTGAGCTGCAGCAGCGGCCCTTCGTATATGTTGCCTGCACGGTTGATGCGCACCTGCCCGCTGGCCCGTGCCATATCGCTGGGCTGGTCATAGGTCAGTGTGTCGGCACGGATGGTGGTGTCGGCCTTGCGCAGCACGGCATCGCCCTGCACCAGGGTGTCCAGATCGGCGCGGCCTTCGATGTGGTCGCCCTGCAGGAACACGGGAGCCTGCCGGCGCTGCTCCGCGGTCAGGGTTTCGCCCAGCAGGGGTGAAGGCTGCAATGCAAGGCCTGCGTCGGTCGGCGGCGTCTGGGCCCGTGCCATGGCCGTGCCCAGGCAGCCGCACAAGACCAAGCCATGCAGGGCAGTCTGGCAGAGGCGCGGGGCTGCGCTTGTTAACACACGGTGGAAGGGACGCATGGAGGCGGAAGGCGCAGTGGTAAGAGGGTGAAGCGGGAACGCAGTGGGAAGGAGCAGACCTTAAGCCTTTGTAGAATGGATTATCCATGAGCCTCCACACCCCAGCACCCTTATCCCCTTCCGATGCCGACACCCGCGTGCGCTGGGCTGACCCGCAGCGCCAACTGCAATTCCAGCAGTGGCTTGCCGGTCTGCCCGTGGCACTGGGCTTGCAGCCGGAAACGCTGCGTGCCGCCTCGGCCGACGCCAGCTTCCGGCGCTATCTGCGCATTGACGGCACGCCGGGCAGTCTGGTGATCATGGACGCGCCGCCCGACAAGGAAGACTGCAAGCCCTTTGTGCAGGTAGACCAGTTGATGCAGCAGGCTGGACTGCGTGTGCCCGAGGTGCTGGCCTGGGAGCAGACCCATGGCTTTCTGCTGCTGACGGATCTGGGCGCCCAGACCCTGCTGCAGGCCATGGACCTGACGGCAGAGCCGCCGCTGGCGCAGTACCTGGAAGCGGTGGACATGCTGATCCAGTGGCAACTGGCCTCCAGGCCCGAGGTGCTGCCACCCTATGACACGGCCCTGCTGCGCCGCGAGCTCAACCTGTTTCCCCAGTGGTACATCGCCCAGCACCGCAAGGTCACGTTGGATGACAAGCAAAGCAAGGTACTGGAAGAGGCCTTTGGGCGCATCATCGAAAGCAACCTGAGTTGGCCCAGCGTCTATGTGCACCGCGACTTCATGCCGCGCAACCTGATGGTGTCGGCGCAAGGCATGGGTGTGCTGGATTTTCAGGACGCGGTCTACGGCCCCATCACCTACGACATTGCCAGCCTGATGCGCGATGCCTTCCTGAGCTGGGACGAGTCGTTCTGCCTGGACGTGACCATCCGCTACTGGCAAAAGGCGCGCAAGGCCGGGCTGCCGGTAGGCGACGATTTCGGAGCGTTCTACCAGGGCGTGGAGTGGATGGGCCTGCAACGCCACCTCAAGATTGCCGGCATCTTCGCGCGCCTGACGCTGCGCGATGGCAAGCCGCAGTACCTGGAAGACACACCCCGCTTCATCCACTACATCCGCTCCACCTGCAGCCGCTACATGGCGCTCAAGCCCTTGCTGCGGTTGGTGGAAACCATAGAAGGTATTGAAGTGCCCACGGCTTTTGCGTTTGGCCGGTTCTAGGCCCACGCCCCCGTCGCCCCAAAGCTGAAGATGCCGCGTTTTTTCTGCCCCGCGCCCTTGCGCACCGGTGACCTGCTGGACCTGCCCGCCGGCGCTGCACGCCATGTGCAGGTGCTGCGCCTGCAACCGGGCAGTGCCATCACTCTGTTCAACCACGGCCCCGGTTGGGATGGCCCCGGCCCGGGCGGCGAGTTTGACGCCCGCGTCACCTTGATGGGACGCAGCCAGGTACAGGTGGAGGTGGGCGCGCACCACGCCGTGGAGCGTGAGGCGCAACGCACGGTGCACCTGGCCGTGGGCATGCCCGCCAATGAGCGCATGGACTGGCTGGTGGAAAAGGCCGCCGAGTTGGGCGTGGCCAGCATCCAGCCGCTGATGACCGAGCGCAGCGTGCTGCGTCTGGCCGCCGAGCGCGCCACCAAGAAGGTGGACCACTGGCAAAGCGTGGCGATTGCCGCCTGCGAGCAGTGTGGCGGCAACCAGGTGCCGGTGGTGCACGGTGTGAAGACGCTGGCGCAATGGCTGGCCGGTTTGAATCCAGGCGATGCGGCGGCACCCCGGGCCCTGCTGCTGTCACTGCGTGAGGGCACGCAGGCCTTGCGCGGTCTGCCCGGGGCTGGCGAGGCGGTCCTGTTTTTGTCCGGTCCGGAGGGCGGCCTGAGCAGTGCCGAAGAAGCCGCCGCCGTGGCAGCCGGTTTCCAGCCGGTGACCCTGGGCGCGCGCGTGCTGCGGGCCGAAACGGCGGCACTTACCGCACTGGCATTGCTGGCCTAAAAGCGCAGGTCCAGCCACTGCCGCAGGGTGGCAAACACCTGTGCCGCATCCGGTTCGTTGAAGATCTCGTGGTACATCGCTTCAAAGCAGCGGCTGCGCAACACCCGGTCCGGTGCAGCTGCAGCGAAGCGCCGGCTGCCTTCGGGGCTGACCAGGTGGTCGTCCCCGGCGTACAGCAGCAGTGTGGGCACGTTCCAGCCCGCTGCGGCGGCTTGTGTGGCCGGGCCTGCCTCGGCAATAAAGCGGGCCAGGCGCGCGCTGATGCGGTCATGCACCAGCCGGTCCGACTGATAGGCGCGCACCACCTGCGGATCGTGCGAAAGAAACACCGGATTCAGCCCGTTGCCCACGCGCAGGTCGGGCAGCAGCCGGGGCAGCATGGCCACCAGCAACTTCTGGAAGGCATTCATGCCGGCGTCCAGCGCGGGGGACGACAGAACCAGCGCCTCCACCGGCCGCATCTGCAGCGACACAAAGCGGGCCGCCACCAGCCCGCCCAGGCTGTGGCCCAGCAGAATCAGCGGCACATCCGGGGCCATCCGCTGGCGCGTGTCGTCCACCACTTCCGCCAGGTCACCCAGCAAGCGGTTGTCGGCGGGCAAAGCCCCCGGCATACCGCCGGACTCGCCGTGCCCGTATTGGTCGTAACCACGCACCGCAAAACCCCAGGCATTGAGTTGCTGCGCCACGGCGTCATAGCGCCCGGCATGCTCTCCCAGGCCGTGGACCAGCAGCACCATGCCGCGTACAGCCGCGCCGCGCTCCGGCAACCAGTCCTGCACCGCCAGGTGCTGGCCATCACTGCTAATCAGCGTGGAGAGGGTGGAGTCGGGCATCGGGCGATGGGCCATGAACGGCATGCCTAGGGGCACTGCGCGATGACTTGCGCCACCGCCGCCGTGAGCTTCTTGGCATAGGGCACATGCAGAAACTCGTTGGGCCCGTGGGCATTGCTCTTGGGGCCGAGCACGCCGCAGACCATCATCTGCGCCTTGGGGAAGCCCTTGGACAGCATGTTCATCAGCGGAATGGTGCCGCCCTGGCCGACATAGCCGCATGGCGCGCCGAAATAGGTGTTGGATGCGTCGTCCAGCGCCTTCTCAAACCAGGGTGCGGTGTCGGGAGCATTCCAGCCGGTGGCCTGGCCGCCGGGTGCGAAGGTGACCTGGGCCTGGTAGGGCGCGTTGTCTTCCAGCAGGGTTTTGAGTTGCTGCACGGCGGTCTCGGCATCCACCAGCGGCGGCAGGCGCAGCGAGAGCTTAAAGGCGGTGTAAGGCCGCAGCACATTGCCGGCGTCCTTCATGTCCGGGAAGCCATCCACGCCCACCACGCTGAGCGTAGGCGCCCAGGTGCGGTTGAGCAGGCCTTGCAGCGGGTCGGTGGTGGTGGGCAGGGCAAAGCGCTGGTCGCCACCGCAGTCGTAATGTGCCCAGGGAAAATTCTTGTACACCGCATCGCCCAGAATCGCCGCCGTGGCCTGGGCCTGGGCCAGGCGCTCAGCCGGCACCTCGCAATGAAAGGCGGCGGGCAGCAAGCGCCCGGTGGCGCTGTCCTCCAGCCGGTCCAGCACCTGGCGCAGGATGCGAAAGCTCGATGGCACCAGACCGCTGGCGTCACCCGAGTGCACGCCTTCCGACAGGATTTGCACCTTGAGCACGCCGCCGGCGACACCGCGCAGGCTGTTGGTGAGCCAAAGCTGGTCGTAGTTGCCTGCCCCCGAGTCGAGGCAGATTACCAGACCCACATCGCCCAGGCGGCTGCCCAGCGCGTCAATATATTGCAGCAGATTGGGCGAGCCGCTTTCCTCGCAGGTCTCGATCAGCCCGACGATGCGCGGGTGCTCCACCTTTTGGCTTTTCAAGGCCTGGATGGCGGCAATCGCAGCGTAGGCGGCGTAGCCGTCATCGGCGCCGCCGCGGCCATACAACTTGCCGTTTTCATATTTGGGTGTCCAGGGACCGAGATCGGAGCGCCAGCCGGAAAACTCGGGCTGCTTGTCCAGGTGGCCATACATCAGCACGGTCTGCTGTGCATTGCTGCGTGTGGCCGCCACTTCAAAGAACAGCACCGGCGTCTGGCCGGGCAGGCGCACGATTTCCAGTGTCAGCCCGGGCACTTTTTGCGCCTCGATCCAACTGGCGGTGTTGCGCACCACAGTGTCGATAAAGCCGTGGGCCACCCAGTCGGCGTCGAACATGGGCGACTTGGCGGGGATGGCGATGTAGTCGGTCAGTTCGGAGACTATCTGATCGTCCCAGGCGCTGCTGACTTCACTGAGCACTTGCGCGGTGTTCAGGGCCTGGGTGGGGATGCGGGCGTTCATAGGGTTTCCTGTCTCATGGGCGAGACGGGCATGATGCCACGCAGCGGCTATTCCCTGTTCAACGCGCCAGTTTGTAGACCGACGTCCCCGCAAACCAGTTGGGCGCAAAGCGCACGGTGCGCCCTTCCTGCAAGCCAAAATTGTCCAGCACGCGCAAGCCGTTGCGCGTCGCCAGATCGGCCAGGTCGGCATGGGTGCCCACGCGGATATTGGGCGTGTCGTACCACTGGTAGGGCAGGCGCTTGGTCACCGGCATGCGGCCCTGCAGCACGCTCAAGCGGTTGGGCCAGTGCGCGAAGTTGGGGAAGGCAACGATGCCGACCCGGCCCACACGTGCGGTCTCGCGCAGCATGACCTCGGCATTGCGCAAATGCTGCAAGGTGTCGATCTGCAGCACCACGTCAAAGGATGCGTCTTCAAAGATGGCCAAGCCTTCGTCCAGATTGAGCTGGATCACGTTGACGCCGCGCGCCACGCAAGCCAGCACATTGGCGTCGGCAATCTCGATGCCGTAGCCCGTGCAACCGCGCTCGCGCTGCAGGTAGTCCAGCATGGCGCCGTCGCCACAGCCCAGGTCGAGCACGCGCGAGCCCTTGGGTACCAGTTCGGCAATGGCGCGTTGGATGGTGGCGTCGCTCATGCTGTCAACTCCCGTGCCACGCCATCAAAGTAACTGCGCACCACATTCTTGTAGCGCGGATCATTGAGCAAAAAGGCGTCGTGGCCATGCGGTGCGTCGATCTCGGCGTAGCTGACCTGGCGCTGGTTGTGCAGCAGGGCCTTGACGATTTCGCGGCTGCGCTTGGGTGCAAAGCGCCAGTCGGTGGTGAAGCTGACGATCAGAAACTTGCACGTGGCCGCCGCCAGTGCCTGGCTCAGGTCGCCGCCATGGTTGCGCGCCGGGTCAAAGTAGTCCAGCGCGCGGGTGATCAGCAAATAGGTGTTGGCGTCAAAGTACTCGGCAAACTTGTCGCCCTGGTATCGCAGGTAGCTCTCGATCTGGAACTCTGCCTCCTGTGTGCTGTACAGGTAGCTGGCGGCCTGCTCGGGCTGGCCCTCTTTGGCAGCCTGCGCGGCGGCGCGCAATT